>JAKLLJ010000278.1:4228-4578 GCA_023150215.1 Thauera sp.
GAACTCGTCCTCCGACATCGCGAGTGCGTCGCCGCGCTGGAAGTAGCGCTCGATGAGCCCATGCGCCAGGTTGCCAAAGCGCAGGAAGTCGTTCCCCAGGCTGACGAGCGTCGACGGCCGCAGCGCCGCCGGGTAGTGCAGCAGCCATTGATAGGGGTTGAAAAGCAGCTGCTCGAGGCTGGAGAAGGACTCCCTGGGCCGCAGTGTCACGTGCACGTCGGCCGGCAACTGCCACCAGCGCTTGGGCGCCGCGAGCGGTACCGGGACGACGGCCTGCAGACCTTCCCCACCGGACGCGAGGAGGTGCTCCAGGGTCGTGATTCTGGGGGCGTCGACAACCGCGGCGATCA
>JAKLLJ010000279.1 GCA_023150215.1 Thauera sp.
ATCAAGCGCATGTTCTCGCCCGAGTTCCGCAACCGCCTCGACGCGATGATTTCGTTCAAGGCGCTCGACAACGAAGTCATCCTGCGCGTGGTCGACAAGTTCCTGATGCAGCTCGAAGCGCAGTTGCATGAGAAGAAGGTCGAAGCCCACTTCAGCGACGACCTCAAGGCCTGGCTGGCCGAGAAGGGCTTCGATCCGCTGATGGGGGCTCGCCCGATGGCTCGCCTGATCCAGGACACCATCCGCGCCGCGCTCGCCGACGAGTTGCTGTTTGGCCGTCTGGTCAATGGTGGCAAGGTGACGATCGACCTGGACGACGACGACAAGGTGCGCTTGGTGTTCGAGGAGACCGAGACCGCGACGGTCTGAGCACGCCTTTGCGCTCGCAGCGCGACGGCATGCACCCGGCAACGGGGCATGCCGTCGTTTTTTTCAGCCGCGGCTTTTTTGTCGCGAACCACGCCGCGGGAGGCAGGGCTCGCTCTCGCAGTGCTGCCCGGAGGCTCAGCCGACGCGGTTGCGCACGCGGACGATGACGTCGATTTCTTCCAGCACCACCCCTTCGGGCAGGCGAGGCACGCCGATCACGCGCAACTCCTCGTCGGAGATGTCGCAAACCTCGCCGGTGTCCATGTTGTAAAGGTGGTGGTGGGGCGTCGTGGTGGAGTCGTACACCACGCGCTGCGGGTCAACGAACAACTCGCGGATCATCTTTTTCTCGCTGAACAGCCGCAGCGTGTTGTAGACGGTCGCACGCGACACGTCGGGCGAGGCCTCGAGCACCTTGGCCCAGATCTGATCGGCAGAAAGATGCACCGGGGCGGAGAACAAGGCGCGCGCGATCTCGATGCGCTGGTGTGTGACGGGCACGCCAGCCTGGCGCAGGCTGGCGACGGCGTCGGAAGAAGTGTAGGAGTTCATGATGGAATCGACCCTCTGGACGCACAGCACGGCCCTTTGGTGGGCCTTGATTGGACTCTGTCCTGATGCTGGACCGCGTCGCAAACACTGTCAATAATCCATGCGAACTAGTACCGGGCGCGGCCTCACGGCTCGCCCGGCGTGTGCAAGCTCGTCGTTCGCGCCTTACTTGAACGGATCCGGACGCGGTGTCCCGTTGCTCGACGGTGGCAGGATCGGCATCGCGATCTGCGGCAGTTCGCCAGTCAGCGTCTTCAGGAAGGCCACGATGCTGCCGATCTCGTCCTGGCTGTAGGTGCGTCCGAGCTGAAGTCGGCCCATGGTGTCCACCGCCTGCTCGAGGGTCGCCGCCTCGCCATCGTGGAAGTACGGATAGGTCAGCTCGACGTTGCGCAGGGTCGGCACCTTGAAGTTGAAGCGGTCGGCATCGATGCCGGTGACCGCAGAGCGGCCCTCGGCGGGCGAGCTGCTCTTGTACGGCTCGACCACGCCCATGCGCTGGAACGAGGTGCCACCGGCCGCGGGGCCATTGTGGCAGGCCACGCAGCCGCTCTCCTTGAACAGCGTGTAGCCGGCGAGCTCCTTCCCGCTCAGCGCCTTGTCGTCGCCCATCAGCCATTTGTCGAAGCGCGCGTTCGGGGTGACCAGGGTCTTCTCGAACTCGGCGATGGAGTCGGTGATCATGTCGATGTCGATCCTGTCCTTGCCATAGACGCGCCTGAACTCGTCCACATAGCCCGGAATCGACTGCAGGATGTCGATCGCCAGCGTATGCGGCATGTTCATCTCGACGTCGGCCTGGATCGGGCCGCCGGCCTGCTCCTTGAGATCGGCGGCACGACCGTCCCAGAACTGGGCGATCGCGAGGCTGGAGTTGTACACCGTGGGCGAGTTCACCGGGCCGGCCTTCCAGCCGTGGCCGATCGATGTCTTGAGGTTGTCCGTGCCACCCATCGACAGGTTGTGGCAGGTGTTGCACGAGATGATGCCGGACATCGACAGGCGCGGCTCGAACCACAGCTTCTTGCCGAGCTCGATCTTCGCCGGATCGGCGACCTTGGCCGCGTCGATCGGCTTGATCGGCTCGTTCCGCACCGTGGCGGCCGCCCAGGCGCTGCCCGCCACCACCAGTGCCACTGCCACGCTCGCTGCCTTCATCTTCATCATGACGCTTCTCCTTGCTTGCTCGGCGAATCCCGATCGGTCCCCGCGGCCAAATATCTTGGCGGCATTACAGCTCTATTAGATGTCGTCTAAAACATGCCAATCTTGACCAAGGTCAACGTTTGCTCACCTTCCACCGGAACGAAGCGGACCTCGCACGGTCCCTCTGCTGTCCATATCCCTCGGCTCTTCATTCCGATACAACCCGCCCCCTGCGCTGCCGCTATCCTTCGATGCATGTATCGATCGCCCGGCGTCCGCCGGGAAGACCACAGGCCCATGACCGACGACACCCGCCCGAACCGTCCCGCGCGCGCGCGCTGGGGACGGCGCACCGCGCTGATCCTGCTCCCCGTGCTGCTTGTCGGCGGCTGGTATGCGCGCAGCGCCTTCCTTGGCGAGCGCGATCCTCTGGCGAGCTACCAGTTCACCAGCATCCAGCGTGGCGACATCGAGGACGTGGTCACCGCGACCGGCACCCTGCAGCCGCGCGACTTCGTTGACGTGGGCGCCCAGGTGTCCGGCCAGTTGCGCAGAATCCATGTCGAAGTCGGTGACACCGTTGACGCCGGCCAGCTGCTCGCCGAAATCGATCCCACGGTGTATCGCGCCCGGGTCGATGGCTCACGCGCGCAGTTGAAGAACCTGCGCGCACAGCTCAAGGACCGCGAGGCGCAACGCACCCTCGCCCATATCCAGTTGCGTCGCCAGCGCGCACTGATGGCCGCGGACGCCACGACGAAGGAAAGCCTGCAGACCGCCGAAGCTGCGGCGAAATCAGCCGAGGCGCAGCTCGACGCCCTGCGCGCGCAGATCGAGCAGATCGAATCGACCCTGCGTGCCGACGAGGCCAACCTGCAGTACGCGCGCATCCTGTCGCCGATGAGAGGCACCGTGGTGTCGATCACCGCGCGCCAGGGCCAGACGCTGAACACCAACCAGCAGGCACCCGTGGTCATGCGCATCGCCGACCTGTCGACGATGACGGTGCAGACCCAGGTCTCGGAGGCCGACGTCGGCCGGCTGAAGCTCGGCATGGACGCCTACTTCACCACGCTGGGCGGTAGCGGCAAGCGCTGGCAGGGCACGCTCGAGAAGGTCGAGCCCACGCCCACGGTGACCAACAACGTGGTGCTCTACAACGCGCTGTTCGACGTCCCCAATCCGGACGGCCGGTTGATGACGCAGATGACCGCGCAGGTCTTCTTCGTGGTGGCGCAGGCGAAGGACGTGCTGCTGATGCCGATGGCGGCACTCGCGCAGGGCCAGGCACGTTCGCCGCAGGCCGGCACCGCGGCGGCTGCACCGCCCGCCGGTGTGCCAGGCAGCGCAGGCGGACGCGGCATGGGCCGCGTCACCGGTCCGACGGCGGGCGCCGCAGGCACGCCGCGCCAGGGCACGGTGAAGGTGGCCGATGCGGACGGCAAGCTCGAAGAGCGCAAGGTGGAGCTCGGCGTCGCCAACCGCGTGCAGGCGCAGGTGCTGTCCGGCCTGCAGGAAGGCGAGCGCGTGGTGTCCGGCCTCGTCGTCGGCAACGGCACCGGTCGCCCGCAGATGACACCGCGTCTATGAGGATCGAGCAGCTGCCCGGCGCCGCCGATGCGGGCGCCGGATCGCACACCCTGGCGCCGTCGGACCGCGACGCAAGTGAGCCACGCCCCCGCACGGCAGCGCTGATCGAGCTCTCCGGCATCACCCGCAGCTTCGTCAACGGCGAGGTCGAGACCCGGGTGCTGCATGGCATCGACCTCTGCATCTACCCAGGCGAGTTCGTCGCCATCATGGGTGCCTCGGGCTCGGGCAAGTCGACGCTGATGAACATCCTCGGCTGCCTCGACCGCCCCAGCAGCGGCCACTACCGCTTCATGGGCGAAGACGTCGCCCGCCTCGACCGCGATGAGCTCGCCCGCCTGCGTCGCGAAGCCTTCGGCTTCGTGTTCCAGAGCTACAACCTCATCGGCGGCGCGAGCGCGCGCGACAACGTCGAGGTGCCGGCGATCTATTCGGGCATGCCACGCGCCGAGCGCCATGCACGCGCCGAGGCACTGCTCGCGCGCCTCGGCCTGGCGCAGCGCATCCACCACCGCCCCGGTCAGCTCTCCGGCGGCCAGCAGCAGCGCGTGTCGATCGCACGCGCGCTGATGAACGGCGGCCGCATCATCTTCGCCGACGAGCCGACCGGCGCGCTCGACAGCAAGAGTGGCGCCGAGGTCATGGCGCTGCTCGCCGAGCTCTCGGCAGCAGGCCACACCATCATCCTGATCACCCACGAGCGCGAAGTCGCCGAACAGGCGCAGCGCATCATCGAGATCCGCGACGGCCGCATCGTCGCCGACCCCGGGCCGCACCTGCCGCAGGACGCGGAGCCCGACTTCGCGCCCCACGTCGATCGCACCTCGCCGCTCTCCGACGTGGTGGAGGCCACCCGCACCGCGCTGCGCGCGCTGCGCGCCAACCTGTTCCGCACCATCCTGACCCTGCTCGGCATCG
>JAKLLJ010000027.1 GCA_023150215.1 Thauera sp.
GCCGAGTGCGCGGATTTCTTCACCCATCGTCCCTCTCCCGATGTCTGGGGCCGCCCCGGCGGCCTATGCGGGAGACCGGGCGAGAACGCGCTCAGTTCCCCTCGTCTTCCGCCGCGGCATCGCCCGCGGCCGGCGGCATGCCCGCCTCTTCGCGATAGAGATGCGGGAACAGCCGGCGCATCTCGCCTTCGATCCAGGCCTCCGCCTGCTCGTTCACATCGGTGGCCTTGGCACCCTTGACGTCGATCACCGGGCCGATGCTGACGACGATCTCGCCCGGGCGCTTGATGAAGGCGTTGCGCCTCCAGAACTCGCCCGCGTTGTGCGCCACCGGCACCACGGGGACGCCCGCGCGCTTGGCGAGGATGGCCCCGCCGGGCTTGTAGCGCAGCGTCGCACCCGGCGCCACCCGAGTGCCCTCGGGGAAGACCACCACCCACAGGCCCTCCTTGAGGCGCTCGCGGCCCTGCTCCACCACCTGGGTGAGCGCGTCCTTGCCCGCGGAGCGGTCAATGGCGATGCCCGGGATCCTGCCCAGCGCCCAGCCGAAGAAGGGCACGCGCAGCAGCTCGCGCTTGAGCACGTAACACAGCGGCGGAAAGATCACCTGCAGCGCGATCGTCTCCCATGCCGACTGGTGCTTGGACAGCACCACCGCGGGACCGGCCGGGATGTTCTCGGCGCCGATCACGCGGTAGCGGATGCCGAGCACGTGGCGGATCACCCACATCATGATCGGCACCCAGCTCGTGATCAGCCGGTGCCGGGTCATCGGCGGCAGCCAGAACAGCAGCGTGGCGAACAGCGCATACGGCACCGTGACCACGGTGAGCACGATGGCGAACAGGATGGAACGGATCAGATGCACGATTCTCGTCCGAGCAAAGGTACGAAGGCGGTCGGGAGGATGGTCGCGCTCAGGCGGTGAGCGCGGCAGCGACCGCGTCAAGGTCGGGATAGATCAGGGTGCCGGCAGGCAGCTCGGGGCTCGTGCTCGTCTCCGCGCCCTTTCCGGTGAGCACCAGATAAGGCAAGGCTCCAGCCGCAACCGCCGCCTGCAGGTCGCGCAAGCCATCACCGACGCAGGGCACCTCGTCGAGCTCGACGTTGAAGCGTTCCGCCACCTGGCGCAGCATGCCGGGCTTGGGCTTGCGGCAGTCGCAGGTCGAGTCTGCGGCGTGAGGACAGAAGAAAACGGCATCGAGCCGTCCGCCGACCTGCGCCAGGCTCTTCACCATGCGGTCGTTGATCGCGTTGAGCGTGTCCATGCCGAACAGGCCGCGGCCGATGCCGGACTGATTGGACGCCACCACCACCCGCCAGCCCCATTGATTGAGGCGGGCGATCGCCTCCAGCGCGCCGGGGATCGGCTTCCACTCGTCGGGCGACTTGATGAACGAGCCCGAGTCGAAGTTGATGACGCCGTCGCGGTCGAGAATGATGAGCTTCATCGGCAGACTCCGTGGATGGAACGGCGGCCCGCGGCGACCAGCGCCGCGGGATGCGGGCGCTCAGGCCGACAGGCGCGAGAGGTCGGCCACCTGGTTCATCAGGCCGGCAAGCTGCGCCAGCAGCGCGATGCGGTTGGCGCGCGTCAGCGGCTCCTCGGCCATCACCATGACGTCCTCGAAGAACTGGTCCACCGCCGCGCGCAGGCCGGCGAGTGCGCACAGCGCATCGGTGTAGTCTTCGTTGGCGACGTGCGAGCGCACCAGCGGCGCGACCTCGACCACCTGGTGGAAGAGCGCCTTTTCGGCGTCCTCCTGCAGCAGCGCGATATCGGGCTCGCCCGGCGTACCCTCGACCTTCTTGAGGATGTTGACGATGCGCTTGTTGGCAGCGGCCAGCGCCGCTGCCTCGGGCAGCGCACGGAAGGCCTCGACCGCGGCGAGCTTGGCCGGCACCAGGTCGATGCGCGCAGGCTTCAATGCGAGCACGGCGTCGATCACCGCACCGTCGCGGCCGCTTCCGCTGTCGTCGCCGCGGAGCAGGTTCTTCAGGCGCTCGAACATGAAATCCTGCAGCTGCGTGGCGAAGCCCTCGGCGCCGAGCACGCCGGGCTTGAACCCGGCTGCAGCAACCTCGATCAGCTTCGGCAGCTCCAGCGGCAGCGGCGCCTCCATCAGGATGCGCAGCACGCCGAGCGCGGCGCGGCGCAACGCGAACGGGTCCTTGTCGCCGGTCGGCACCATGCCGATGCCGAAGAAGCCGACCAGGGCGTCGAGCTTGTCGGCCAGCGCCACCGCGGCAGCCACGTTGCCCGCAGGCAGCGCGTCGCCGGCGAAGCGCGGCTGGTAATGGGCCTGGATGGCGTCGGCCACCACCGCGCCTTCGCCGTCGGCGAGCGCGTAGTAGCGGCCCATGATGCCCTGCAGCTCGGGGAACTCGCCCACCATGTCGGTGACGAGATCGGCCTTGGCGAGGCGCGCGGCACGCTTCGCCGCGGCGACGTCGGCGTGCAGTTGCGCCGCGATCGCGCCCGCCAGCGCTTCGAGGCGCTCGACGCGCTCGAGCTGGCTGCCGAGCTTGTTGTGATAGACCACCGGCGCCAGGCGCGGCAGGCGCGCCTCGAGCTTCTGCTTCTTGTCCTGCTCGAAGAAGAAGCGTGCGTCCGACAGGCGCGGGCGCACCACGCGCGCGTTGCCGGCGATGATGTTGCTCGGGTCGGCCACGTGCATGTTGGAGACGATCAGGAAGCGGTTGAGCAGCGTGCCGGCGCCGTCGAAGAGCGGGAAATACTTCTGGTTCGCGCGCATGGTGAGGATCAGGCATTCCTGCGGCACAGCGAGGAACTCGGCCTCGAACTCGCCGACGTACACCGTCGGGTGCTCGACCAGCGCGGCGACCTCGTCCAGCAGGTCGGCGTATTCATTGAGCAACGCGCCCTGCTTCGCGGCCTCGGCGAGGAGCTGGTGCTCGATGTTGGCGCGGCGTTCGGCGAAGTTGGGGACGACCTTGCCTTCGGCGAGCAGCGTGGGCTCGTAGGCGTCAGCAGTGGCGATGGCGATGTCGCCGCGGCTCATGAAGCGGTGGCCGCGTGTCGTGCGGCCGGACTCCAGGTCGAGCACGCGACCGGGCACCACATCGGCGCCATGCAGCAGGGTGAGCTTGTGCACCGGGCGCACGAAGGTGGCGTCGCCGTCGCCCCAGTGCATCACCTTGGGGATGGGCAGCGCCTTGATCGCGTCCTGCACGATGGCCGACAGCACCTCGGCAAGCTTGGCGCCGGGCACCATGGCGGTGTGGAACAGAGCCTCGGCCTTGCCGTCCATGCGGCGCTCGAAGCCGGATACCGCCTCCACCGGGATGCCCTTCGCCTCCATCTTCTTGAGCAGGGCCGGGGTCGGCTTGCCCGCGGCGTCGAGCGCCACGGAAACCGGCATCAGCTTTTCGGTGACTTCCTTGGCGGCGGCTTCAGCGGCCACCTGCGCCACCGTCACTGCCAGCCGGCGCGGGCTGGCGAAAGTGCGGAAAGGCGCGTCGGCAGGCGCCAGGCCCTTGGCCTTGAGGCCTTCGGCGATCCTGGTGGCGAAGGTCTCGCCCAGGCGCGGCAGAGCCTTGGGCGGCAGTTCTTCGGTGAGCAGTTCAACGAGCAGAGTCGCGCTGGTCATCACGCGGCCTCCTTATCAGCATTCAGCATCGGGAAGCCGAGGGCTTCGCGGGATTCGAAATACGCTTGGGCGACGGCGCGCGACAGGTTGCGGATGCGGCCGATGTAGGCGGCGCGCTCGGTCACCGAAATGGCGCCGCGAGCGTCGAGCAGGTTGAAGGTGTGCGCGGCCTTCAACACCATCTCGTAGGCCGGCAGCGGCAGGCCGACTTCCATCACGCGCCTGGCTTCGGATTCGTAGTTGGTGAACAGCGAGAACAGGAAATCGACGTTGCTGTGCTCGAAGTTGAACGTCGACTGCTCGACCTCGTTCTGGTGATAGACGTCGCCGTAGGTGACCTTGCGCCCGTCGGGTGCGATCGACCACACCAAGTCATAGACGTTCTCCACCCCCTGCAGGTACATCGCCAGGCGCTCGATGCCGTAGGTGATCTCGCCCAGCACCGGCTTGCAGTCGAGGCCGCCGACCTGCTGGAAGTAGGTGAACTGGGTGACTTCCATGCCATCCAGCCAGATCTCCCAGCCCAGGCCCCAGGCGCCAAGGGTGGGGTTTTCCCAGTCGTCCTCGACGAAGCGGATGTCGTGCACCATCGGGTCGATGCCGAGCGCGCGCAGGCTGTCGAGGTAGAGCTCCTGGATGTTCAGCGGCGAGGGCTTGAGCACCACCTGGAACTGGTAGTAGTGCTGCAGGCGGTTGGGGTTCTCGCCGTAGCGGCCGTCCTTGGGGCGGCGCGAGGGCTGCACGTAGGCCGCGTTCCAGGGCTCGGGGCCGATCGCGCGCAGGAAGGTGGCGGTATGGCTGGTGCCGGCGCCCACCTCGAGGTCGTAGGGCTGCAGCAGCACGCAGCCGCGCTCGCCCCAGAAGTGCTGGAGGGTGAGGATGACTTGCTGGAAGGTCGGTTTCACGAGTCGGGATTCGATGGTCATGGTCTCGGGCAGCCTCCGGGCCGCACAGCGCACGCAAAAGCCGTGATTTTACCGGGCTTCGGCATGCAAGGGGGCGCCGCAGGGCAATCGCACCAGGCGTGCTTCGACAAAAGTTCGCGGCTTCCGCCGCGCCTGCATCGAGATGGGCCGTGGCAGACTCCGGGTTCGCGGTCCTGCATCGGGATCGGCCGTGGCGGGCGCTGGGTTCGCGGCTTCCGCCGCTCCTACAGGACCGCTGCGCTTGCAGAGCCGCCATGTAGGAGCGGCGGAAGCCGCGAGCTTTTGCGCGCGGCTAGATGCGGCGGCGCACAAGCAGGGCCGCAACGACGATCAGCAGCGCGCCCGCCAGCGCCAGCCGGTCACCCCAGCGCACATATGGCGTCAGGCCCTGGTAGCCCTGCACGTGCGCATGCAGCACGCCGCGCTCGAACTCGGGCAAGACGCCGGTCACGCGCCCGTCGGGCTGCACCACCGCGGTCATGCCGGTGTTGGTCGAGCGCAGCATCGGCCGCCCGGTCTCGAGCGCACGCACGCGCGCGATCTGCAGGTGCTGGGGCTGGGCGAGCGAATCGCCATACCAGGCGAGGTTGGAAATGTTGAGCATCAGCGTCGCCTGCGGCAGCGTGCGGATCAGCTCGGCACCGAACAGGTCCTCGTAGCAGATGTTGATCGCCACGCGCTGCGCGCCGAAGCGCATTGGCGGCTGATCGGCAGCACCGCGTGTCTGGTCCGACATCGGAATCTGCGCCCACCGGTAGAACCAGCCGAACAGCGGTGGCGAGTACTCGCCGAAGGGCACCAGGTGCTGTTTCGCGTAGTGCTGCACCGGCGCCGTGCCGAAGCTGAGCGCCGCATTGTAGATGCGCTCGTCCGCATCGCGGTGGAAGGCCCCTATCACCAGATCGCCACCGGCCTCGCCCGCGAGCTGCGCAAGGCGCTCGAGATAGCCCTCGGGCAGGCGGTCGAGCAGGGTCGGCACGGTGGTCTCCGGCAGCACCACCAGCGTCGGCGCTTGCGGCGGACTGAAGGCGTCGCGGGCGAGTTCGAGGTTGGTCCGCAGCACCTCGTCGAAGCGCTGCGGATCCCACTTCAGGCTCTGCTCGAAATTGGTCTGCACCAGGGCGACGGCGATCGGCGCGCCGGCCGGGGTCGTCCACGCCTTGCCGAGCAGGCTGGCGCCACCGCCGAACAGCACCGCCATCGCCAGCAACAGCCGCCAGATGCGGTGCATGCACAGCCCGCCGCCCGCCGCCACGAAGGCGAGGAGCGCGGCGGCGAAGGCCACCAGGCCGCCGACGCCATACACGCCGATCACAGGCAGCAGGCCTCCCAGCGGGCTCGGCGGCGTCTGCGAGTAGCCGATCGCCAGCCACGGAAAGCCGGTGAACATCACCCCGCGCAAGCACTCCGACACCAGCCAGAGTGCGCCGAACAGCGCCGCGCTAAGGACCGGCGCGACGGCCAGGCGCGTGCGCAGGGCGACGAACGCCGCCCCCGCAAGCGCCGGATAGAGCGCAAGGTAGGCGCAGAACAGCGCGATCGCCAGCGCCGCCAGCGGCGCGGGCACGCCGCCGTAGCGCGCCAACGCCACGTACAGCCAGGACACCCCCGCCGCAAAGGCGCCAAAACCCCACGCGAAGCCGAGCATGAAGCCGTGGCGCGTGCGCGCTGTGCGCCCGAGCAGCCCGGCGAGCACGGCGAGGCTCGCAAAGGCGAGCAGGAACAGCCCGAAGGGCGCGAAGGCGAACACCGACGCGCCGCCGGCGAGCAGCGCGATCAGGCGGTCGCGCCACATCACTCGATCGCGGATGCGGGTTGCGGCAAACGCTCGACCACCAGGGTGTGCACCCGGCGGCTGTCGGCGCGCAACACCTGGATCCTCAGCCCTTCGAGCTCCACCGCCTCGCCACGCTTGGGCAGGCGGCCGAAGTGGCGGATGACGAGGCCACCGACGGTGTCGTACTCGTCGTCGCTGAAGTGGGTGGCGAAGGCTTCGTTGAAATCCTCGATCTCGGTGGTGGCCTTCACCCGGTAGCGACCGTTGTGGTCGAGGCGGATGCTGTCGCCAACCTCATCGAAATCGTATTCGTCCTCGATGTCGCCGACGATCTGTTCGAGCACGTCCTCGATGGTGACCAGGCCGGCGACGCCGCCGTACTCGTCGACCACGATCGCCATGTGGTTGCGCGACACGCGGAACTCGCGCAGCAGCACGTTGAGGCGCTTGGATTCGGGCACGAACACCGCCGGGCGCAGCATGTCGCGCAGATCGAACTCGCGCCCGGCGAAATAGCGCAGCAGGTCCTTGGCGAGCAGGATGCCGGCGACGTCGTCCTTGCCATCGCCAATCGCGGGAAAGCGCGAGTGGGCGGTATCGATCGCGAAGCTGGCGATGGTGTCGATCGGGTCATCGAGATGCACGCAGTCCATCTGTGCGCGCGGAACCATCACGTCACGCACCTGCATGTCGGACATCTGCAGCGCGCCCTCGATGATCGACAGCGCGTCGGCGTCGATCAGGTTGCGATCGAAGGCCGAGTGCAGCAGCGCGAGAAGTTCATCGCGATCCTCCGGTTCGCGCGAGAGAAGGGCCGAAAGTCGCTCCAGCAAGGAGGGTTTGGGGGAACTGTCCATTTGAGTGTCGGTATCTCGGCGTCAGGCGTAGGGGTCGGCGTAGCCCAGGCCGCGCAGGATGGCGGTCTCGAGGGCTTCCATCTCGCTTGCCTCGCCTTCCTGTTCGTGATCGTAGCCCTGCAGGTGCAGCATGCCATGCACGACCAGGTGGGCAAAGTGCGCTTCCAGGGTCTTGCCCTGGGCAGCAGCCTCGCGCACCACCACCGGCACGCACAGCACCAGGTCGCCGGCGAGCGGGGTGTCGTCGACCTGCTCGGGCAGACCGGGCAGGTCCTCGCCCTCGGCATAGGCGAAGGTCAGCACGTTGGTGGCGTAGTCCTTGCCGCGATAGTCGCGGTTGAGCGCCCGCCCCTCGGCCTCGCCCACCAGGCGCACGGTGACCTCAGCATCCGCGCGCAACGCAGCCTGGGCCCAGCGCCGGATGTGGTTCTTCTTGGGCGCGTTGGCGCGGTCCTCGCCATCGAGGGCCTTCTGCACCTTGAGCCCGAGCACCGGCGGATGCTCGCCCGCGGGCAAGTCGATCGGCTCGACGAAGCTCATGTCGTGATGCACGTCCACGCGCACGGTCAGCAGGTTGCATGCGCCCGGTTGCAGCGACAGCATCGGCACCGCATTGTCGTCGTCGGCATCGGCCTCGATTTCGAGGTCGCCCCAGGCCTTCTCGGGAAAGGCGAGCAGCAGGCGGCGACCGTTGCCAAGCTCGATCTCCAGGCGCTCGGCCTTGATGCGGGAAGCCTTGCCGTCGACGTCGACGGCGATGATCTTCGGGTTATTCGCCATCTTCGGCATCCTGCTTTTTCCTGTCCTGTGCGTCCCTGTCCTGCAATTCCTTGTCCTGCTGGCGTGCCGTGCGCGCCGCGGCCTTCTCGCGCTCGAGGCGCGCCGCCTCAAGGTCGTAAGCTTCGACGATGCGTGCGACAAGCGGATGACGCACCACGTCTTCCTTGCCGAATTCGGTGAAGGCGATGCCGCGCACCCCCGCCAGCACCGCGCGCGCCTCCTTGAGGCCGCTGCGCTGGCCGCGCGCCAGGTCGACCTGGGTGAGGTCGCCGGTAACCACCGCCTTGGCGCCGAAGCCGATGCGGGTGAGGAACATCTTCATCTGCTCGGGCGTGGTGTTCTGCGCCTCGTCGAGGATGATGAAGGCGTTGTTGAGCGTGCGCCCGCGCATGAAGGCGAGCGGCGCGATCTCGATCAGGCTGCGCTCGAAGAGCTTGCCGACCCGATCGAAACCCATCAGATCGTAGAGCGCGTCATACAGCGGGCGCAGGTAGGGGTCGACCTTCTGCGCCAGGTCGCCGGGCAGAAAGCCCAGGCGCTCGCCAGCCTCGACCGCCGGACGGGTGAGGATGATGCGCTCGACCAGGTCGCGCTCGAAGGCGTCGACCGCGCTCGCCACGGCGAGATAGGTCTTGCCGGTGCCGGCCGGGCCGATGCCGAAGGTGATGTCGAAGTCCTGAATGTTGCGCAGGTAGTCCACCTGGCGCGGCGTGCGGCCGTGGAGCTCGGTGCGGCGGGTCATCAGCACCGGCGCGGGCTGGGCCGGGTCGGCATTGCTGCCGCGGCTGCCGATCTCGATCAGGCCGAGCTGCACGTCGTCGAGCGAGAGGTCTTTGTCGCTGCGCGCATAGAAATGCTTGAGCGCCATCTCGCCGCGCAGCACCTGTGCCGGGTGGCCGGTGAGCGTGAAATGCTCGCCGCGCCGGCTCACGGTGATGTCGAAGGCGTTCTCGATCTGGCGCAGGTTCTCGTCGAGCACGCCACACAGGCGGGACAAGCGCGGGTTGTCCACCGGCTCGAAGAAGACTTCCAGGGTTTTCGCCATTCAGGATTCCCGGGTGATGATCTCGCCGCGCAGGCTGTGCGGCAACGCAGCGGTGATGCGTACATCGACGAACTGGCCGATCAAGCGCTGGCGGTGGGGCGAGTCGGAGGGGAAGTTAACCACGCGATTGTTATCGCTGCGGCCCATCATCTCGATCTCGGCATTTTTCTTCGCCGCGCCTTCCACGAGAACGCGCTGCACCGTGCCGACCATGGCCTCGCTGTTGGCCTGGTATTGCGCGTCGATGCGCTTTTGCAGGCGGGAGAGCCAGGCGAGCTTGGTCTCCTGCGGCACTGGGTCTTCCAGGTCGGCCGCCGGCGTGCCGGGGCGCGCGCTGTATACAAAGCTGAACGAGCCGTCGAAGCCGACGTCCTCGATCAGTTTCATGGTCTTGTCGAAGTCGTCCTCGGTCTCGCCGGGGAAGCCGATAATGAAGTCCGAGGTCAGTGCCAGATCGGGCCGCGCTGCGCGCAGCTTGCGCACCACCGACTTGAACTCGAGCACCGAGTAGCCGCGCTTCATCGCCGCCAGCACGCGGTCCGAGCCCGACTGCACCGGCAGGTGCAGCTGCGAGACGAGCTTGGGAAGCTTGGCGTAGCAGTCGATCAGGCGCTGCGTCATCTCGCGCGGGTGCGAAGTGGTGTAGCGGATGCGCTCGATGCCGGGGATCTCGGCCACGCACTCGAGCAGGAAGGCAAAGTCGCCCTGCTCGCCGTCCTCGCGCACCAGCTCGCCGCGCCAGGCGTTGACGTTCTGCCCGAGCAGCGTCACTTCCTTCACGCCCTGCGCGGCCAGGCCGGCGATCTCGGCGAGCACGTCCTCGAGCGGGCGCGACACCTCGTCGCCGCGGGTGTAGGGCACGACGCAGAAGGTGCAGTACTTAGAGCAGCCCTCCATGATCGACACGAAGGCGCTCGCACCCTCGACGCGCGCCGGCGGCATGGCGTCGAACTTCTCGATCTCGGGAAAGGAGATGTCTACCTGCGAGCGCCCGCTCTGCCTGCGCGCCTCGATCAGGCCGGGCAGGCGGTGCAGGGTCTGCGGGCCGAACACCACGTCGACATAGGGCGCGCGCCTGATGATCGCCTCGCCCTCCTGGCTGGCGACGCAGCCGCCCACGCCGATGATCAGCCCCGGCTTGGCCTGCTTGAGCAGGCGCACCCGGCCGAGGTCGTGGAACACCCGCTCCTGCGCCTTCTCGCGCACCGAACAGGTGTTGAAGAGGATCACGTCGGCTTCTTCGGGATTGTCGGTCTTGACCAGCTCTTCGTGGGCACCGAGCACGTCCGCCATCTTGTCGGAGTCGTACTCGTTCATCTGGCACCCGAAGGTGCGGATGTAGAGTTTCTTCATCTTGTGTTGGGTATCCGGCTGGGCCTTGCGGCAGGTCGGGCAGGGATCACGGCACCGGTCAGCGTTGCGGCTTGGGCAAGGGCGCCGCCGCTTCTTCGGGGGTCAGGAGCCACACCCGGTGCACCTGGTCATTGCGATCGAGCAGCATGCGCACCGTATGCTGGCCCTGGAGGTGCGAGGGCAGCACGATGCGATTGGACGTGTCGCGGATCTGCGCGCCCGGACTCAGGTACAGCGTGCTGCCCTTGACCTGCACCATACCGGCCGTCGAGAAAGTCATCCTGACGCGCGGCGCCTCATCAGGGATTGGCCGCGGCACGGCCGCAAGCACCACGCCCGGCATCAGGCCGAGCAGGAAGAACCAGGGAGCGGAGGAAAATTTCGGGCGCAAGGACGGGCCGGATGCATCCGGAACGCTGGGAGACAGGACGCGGATGATCCCCGATCACCCGCTATATGTCAATGTAAAAGC
Organism: Thauera sp.; assembly: GCA_023150215.1. Lineage (GTDB taxonomy): Bacteria > Pseudomonadota > Gammaproteobacteria > Burkholderiales > Rhodocyclaceae > Thauera. The sequence continues at coordinate 10,822 of JAKLLJ010000027.1, forward strand.
CTTATAAATCAATACCTCCAATTGCAGTCGCAGCGACTGTCCGGCGCAGGGCGCCGCATCGCGGCGCACGCCACATAAGCTCGCGACTGGCGCTGCGCCTGCCGCAACTGCAGCGTTCGATGGTGCAGCCAGGAGCGCCGCAAGCCGCCGACCTTCCAGCACGCAAACCGCCAGGCATTCACCAATCGATGCCCCTTCGCACGAGCGTCCGGGTTGACGTCCACGCCCGCTACCCGCTATATTCGCGCGCTCTGTTGGTGATGTAGCTCAGACGGTTAGAGCGATGGATTCATAACCCATAGGTCGGCGGTTCGATTCCGCCCATCACCACCAACAAATTCAAGGGCCTGCAGCGATGCAGGCCCTTTTGCTTTTGGGTCGGGGCCGCACTCGGGTAGCCATGCCCAGGAATTTCGATCAACGCATCCCCCTCGATCCGCTCGCCGCCAGGGGGTCTTGCGAAAGTCGATGAGCCGCCCACCTCCTCCGAGCCGGGAAGCGCCCGGCTTTGTCGTTTTCCTTGCCTTCGGGAGAGCACTGCGCGGATCATTAAGGCCGTTTTTCAGCCACGAGCGACCTTGATGAACTCCCCACTCTCCGCACAGCACTCCACGGGCGAGGCCCCTGCGATCGTCCTCCCCGAGCCGCACAGCATCTTCCTGGCCCGTGCCGAACGCTTCGACGCCCTTGCGCTGCACCACAGTCTCGGCGAATGGCTCGGCTTTGTCGGCCGGCTTTCACGCGCCCAGCACAAGGCACTGGAGGCAGCGGGGACGGACCTCACACCTCCTGCGGCGGAGACGCTCGAGCGTGCGCGCAAGCATCGCATACCGCCGGTCAGCGTCGCGACCTTCCAGCGTCCGCTCGTCTGGCACGACATCCTGCGCAACATCGTCGGCGATCTGCTTGAAAACGCGCCCATCGGCGCGCGGGAAACCCTGGACGCACTCCTCGTCACCAGCGCCGAAGAACTCGACAAGCTGGCCGAAAAGCAGCTCAACGGCGAACCGGAGCGCGCCGACATGGCCCGCCTACCCTACATCGCCGCCGCGATGCAGGTGGTGTTCACGTCGATCGCCAGCCAGCTCGATGCCTCCGCCTTGCCGCTGATGGAAGCACACAGCACCTGTCCGGTGTGCGGCAGCCACCCGGTCGTGAGCGTGATCCGCAGCGAAGGCCCGGTCGCCGGCCTGCGTTATGTTCACTGCACCCTCTGCAACACCGAATGGCAGGTGCCGCACGCGACCTGCGTGAGCTGCGGCGATCAGGAGCGGGTGACCCTTCACGAGGTCGACGGTGACGACGGCATCGCGCGGGCGGAATCCTGCGGCGCGTGCGAGAGCTACATGAAGCTCATCGTTCAGGGCAGGAACGTGCGCGTCGACCCGATCGCCGACGACCTCGCCTCCGTGGCGCTGGACGTGCTGGTGGACGACGCCGGCTTCGTGCGCAGCGGCCCGAACTACCTGCTGATCGGCACAGAAGCGTAAACGGCATGCTGCCTGGGCGGTGAGTCGCTCGGGCAGCACCCGGCCACAGAAACCCGACCTTGAACGGCACGGTCCTGTCGGAATTTTTTACACCCATCCCTTCGTCGCGCTGCCCGTACAAGCCAACTCCTTGATAACACGCGCCGACCCGCATTGCGCACGAAAATTGCTTCCGTGCACGCGGGACGTCGCTGGTGCCCCCACAAGACCCAAGGAGAGATCCGATGAAAAGAAACTGGACAGGTTTCGGGGTACTGGCGCCTGTCGCGCTTGCCCTGGTGGCACAGGCCGCAGCGGCCGACGTGCTGGTAACGCTCGGCGAGCAAGACTTCACCAACGCGAGCACGCCCACGACTGCAGAGTTCCTGGCGGCGGGCGGCAACGAATCGGCCCCGTTCAACGGTGTGTTCAGCGGCAGCGACAACGACAGCAACTTCTCCGCGAGCTGGACCTTCGCATCCTATGGCGCGCAGCCCACGATCCTCGGGGCCAACCTGAAGCTCGGCATCTTCGACCATGAATCCGCCGCATCGGGAAACCAGGTCGCGGCCTTCACGCTGAACGGTATCGATCTGACGAGCGCGCTGAATGCGCTGTTCGAGTCCAGTGGCGGTGCTTCGCGGGAATACAACATCTACGAGCTGATGCTCCCGAGTTCCGTTTTTGCCCAGCTCGGAACAGGGACCGCCACCTTCGCCCTTGCACTGCAGGGACCGGGCCTGGGCCTTTTTGGCGAGAGCGTGTTCAACGGCGCGGCGCTCGATTTTTCGACCCTGAGCATCACGACCACGGCGCCGCCGCCGACGAACAACGTGCCGGAACCGGCAAGCGGTGCGCTGCTGTCGCTCGCGCTGGCCGGTCTCGCCGCCCTGCGCAGCCGACGCGCGCCGTAGAATCAGCCGAGCCGGTCGCGCTCGGCAAACTCAGGCGGCCCGCTCCTCCGGGGCTGGCCGCCATTCCATCTGCAGATAGACACCCGTGTCCCGGATCACCCGGAACCCCAGCCGCAGGTAAAGACCTTGCGCGGGGTTTTCGCGCTCGACATGCAGGCTGACGGCGCGGCCCGCTGCACCGGCTTCCTCCAGCAGGCCTGCCAAGAAGCGACTGCCGATGCCGCGCCCTTGCCATTGCCGAAGCAGCGCCAGGTCGACCACGCGCAGGCAGGGTTCCGACCGGTCCACACAGGCGCGACCGATGGCCACGCCATCCCACTCGACGATGCTGAATGAGGCCGCTGGATAGCTGTGCCGATAGTGTGCGGTCTGCAACTTGAACTGCTGGCGGAGCAGCGCGTCGCGTTGGGCTGGCGCGAGGGGAACTTGCGCGAAGACGAGCGCACGTGCCTCGGCGAACAGCCTGAAGACGAAAGCCTCATCACCTGCGCATTCGGCCCGCAGCACCGCGCCCCGCCTGGTGCGGAGCGCAGTGGCCGGCGGCGGCACCGCTTCGCCGTGCATGCCGGCTAGTCGCGTGACGGGAAGATGCCCTGCAGCGCGATGCAGTAGCTCACGGTGAGATAGGGCTGCATGTTCGCGTGCGGCTGGCCCGCCCCCTCGGGGGCAATTGCACCGGCGGCCAAAGGCGTGTTTCCAGCGCTGCTGAATATCACATTGCCGCTGGAGTCCTGGGCCCAGAACTTTCCGGCCGGACTCGGCTGGGTACCGGGCGCGGCACTGGCCATGGCCGCGTGGTAGTGCGCAGGCATCTGGGCGGGGGTCAGGGCAACGGCCTCGGCTCCGGCCGATTGCCCCTGAGGATGGGCCGTCGCGACGTGCATCGCTGCCCGGCCGCGCAGGTCCGGCAGCGCGAAGTTGGTCTGCCCGTTACCCCCGTACATCGTGCCCAGCAGCGCAAACAACGCCTGATTCTGGTTGATCGGCAGCAACTGCCCGTCGCAGGTCGCCCAGCCCCTGGGCGCATAGCCGAAGCTGAAGGACCGGATCTCGCCGATGAAAGGTTCACTCATGGTCTTGCCTCCTCACTGCGCCGAACCGCGGCGCCAGTGCGTATTGAACGCCCGGCGGGCCAAGCGGCCCCTGTCGGCCTCGCAGGCCTGCCTGCCTAGCCTCTCGGGGGGAAGATCCCCTGCAACGCAATGCAGAAGTTGAGCACCTGGAAGGGCTGGAGGTTACTGTGCGGCTCGCTTGCTCCGGCGATGCCGATCGCGCCCACCGCCATCGCCACCGTGCCGGCGTCGTCGTAGTCCTTGCCGCCACCGAGGTCTTGTGCCCAGAAGTTACCGGCCGGCCCGGGCTGATTGCCGTTGCCCGGATTGGCATTGGCCGCGTGGCGGTGGCCTGGCATCTCGCCGAGCATCAGGGTGACGGACTCCGCGCCATCGCGCTCGCCCAGGTAGCGCGGCGCGAGACCGCTGCCCTCACCGCCGCCCATCGCGACCGCCCCCGACAGGTTGGGCAACGCGAAAGTCGCCCTGCCGTCGCCACCGTACGTGGTGCCGAGGATGGAAAACAGTGCGGTGTTCTGCGCGATGGAAAGCAGTTGCCCGTTGCATTGGGCCCAACCCCGCGGCGCGAAGTTGAAGCCGAACGACCGGATTTCTCCGATGTAGGGATCGCTCATCGACATCTCTCCTTTCGGGTGTGCTTCAGGATGCAGGGCGGCCTGCAGTCAGCTTTGCGGCGGAAAGAGGCCTTCCAGCGCAATGATGTAGTTGAGCACGAGGAAGGGCTGCAGGTTGGCGTGCGCCTGCCCGCCCCCGGCAATACCGAGCGCGCCGCCCGCCATCTGGCTCCCGGCCGTGGTGCTGTACGCACCGGAGTTGCCACCCGGATCGGTGGACCAGAAGGCCCCGGCCGGGCCGACCTTGTCAGCACCCGCGTTGGCGCCGATCGCGGTGTGGTTGTGGGTGGGGAGCTGCTGGACGCCGAGGGAGACCGCTTCGCTGCCCCCCGCTTCGCCCATCGCCCGCCGGGTGAGGCCAGGCCCCGTGCCCTGATGGATGGGAATGCGCCCGGCGAGGTTGGGCAGCGCGAAGGTCGTTTGCCCGTCACCACCGTAGGTGGTCCCGATCAGCGCGAACAAGGCATCGTTCTCGGCGATCGGCAGGACCTGCCCCTGACACAGCGCCCACCCGAGGGGAGCGAAATTGCCGGCAAAAGCCCGAATCTCGCCCAGAAATGGATCAGCCATGACAACCTCCGTATGCCGCGCCGCGAGGATTGGCGCCTCACGGAAGAGTAGGCAAGGAAACGGGCGCTGTCACTGACAAATGACGAACACGGGGAACCGCAGCCTGCCGCCTGCCCACCCAGCCACGTTCACGGCCCCCATCACGCCCCCGAGCACCGCATTTGCGCCAATCGCGTCTTGTTGCACGGACGATTCGCCCGCGACGCGGCATGATTCGTCCATGTCCGCAATACCGCCCCCCACCGCTCCGCATCGTCCGCCCGGCAGTGCACCGCACTGCACCGGCGGACGGCGCTTCCTGCTGCTTGCGGGGGCGTACTGGAACTGCGGGCACAAGTGGCAGGTGCGCGCGACCGTGCTGGCGATGGTGCTGCTGACCATGGCCCAGGTCGGCCTGGCGATCTGGATCAGCTACTGGCACCGTGACCTGTTCGACGCGCTCGAAGCGCGGGCCCTGGACGACCTGGTGCATCTGGTGGCGATCTTCGTGCTGATCTTCGCGCTCACCATGGGCGTGACCGCGCTCCATCTGCACGTCAAGCGCCGCATCCAGCTCGACTGGCGGCGCTGGCTCACCGACCTGCTGCTCGAACACTGGCTCGCCCATGGCCATCTTTACAAGCTGCAGTTCACCAGCGGCGAGCACGACAACCCCGACGGCCGCATCGCCGAGGACATCCGCATCGCCACCGAAGTGGCGGTCGCGCTCGCGCATTCACTGCTGTTCGCAGTGCTGATCCTGGGCAGCTTCATCGACATCCTGCTCAGCGTGTCGGGCACGGCGCTGCTGCCGGGAACCTCGATCGCCGTGCCGGGCTTCATGGTGCTGGCCGCCTTCGCCTATGCCGGTGCCGGCGCGGTGCTCGGGCTCATGCTCGGACGTCCGCTGATCCGTGCCACCAACCGCTTGCAGACGGTGGAGGCCAACCTGCGCTTCGGCTTGGCGCGCGCACGCGAGCATGCTGAACCGATCGCGCTGATGCACGGCGAACCGCACGAGCGCCGCGAAGCCGCGCGCCTGTTCGACGACGTCGGCCGCGGCTGGAACCGGCAGACCCTGGCCTACCTCGGCATCGTCTCCTTCTCCACCGGCTACGGCACCCTGCTGCCGGTGTTCCCGATACTGATCGCGGCGCCGCAGTACATCGCCGGAGCGATGACGCTCGGCGTGCTGATGCAGGCCGCGCAGGCCTTCCAGCGCCTGACCACGGCGTTGTCATGGCCGATCGACAATCTCGGCGAGCTCGCGCGCTGCCGCGCCTCGGTCGACCGCGTCGCCAGCCTGTACGAGGACATGCTCGCACTCGAACGCAAGGAAGCGCGCGGCCGCGGTGCGAGGCAGATCGCGGTCTGCACGTCGCCGCATCCGGACCTCGAGGTGCGCAAGCTGCGCTTGCAGACGCCTTCCGGCGAGGTGCTGCTCGACGATTTCGACCTGCGCGTGCGGCGTGGCGAACGCATCCTGATCTGCGGTGATCCGGCAGTCACCGTGACCCTGTTCAAGGCCGCCGCCGGATTGTGGCCCTGGGGGCGCGGCGAGATTCGCCTGCCGGTCGGGCGTGACCTGATGTTCGTGCCGCGCCAGCCCTTCCTCCCCGCGGGCAGTCTGCGCATGGTGCTGAGCTATCCGCAGGACGCCGACCTCCACACCGACGCCAGCCTGCATCGCGCCCTGGAATGCGCCGGCATCGCCTGGCTGGCGCCACGTCTGGACGCACACGAGGACTGGGGGCGCGAGCTGCCCCTGCGCATGCAGCAGCGCCTCGGCCTGGCACGCGTGTTCCTGCACCAGCCGGGTTGGATCTTCATCGAGGAGGCGACCGACTCGCTCGCGCCCAAGGAAGAACTCGACACGATGGAGCTGCTGCACCACGAACTGCCCAGCTCCACGCTGCTGGTGATCAGCCGGCGTGCGCGCCAGAACCACTTCTTCGACCGCCGGCTGATGCTCCAGCGCGTGCGCGCGCCGGCTGCGCACGACGCGCAGCCGGCCGCAGACCTGTCAGCCGAAGCGTGAAGGCAGCCAGCCGCGCGTGACGCACTCGCGCAAGCACCAGGCTGGCGTGGTCTCGGTCTTGTAGCTCCAGAAGAACCAGCCCGCCAGGCGCTCGAAAGTCATCAGCTGGCTGTCGCCGTAGGCGCGGCTGGCCACGTCCTGCTGGAAGTCGTCCATGTGCTCGAGGGCGTGGTTGAACGGCCCCTCGGCCCACAGTGAAACCACCTTGAGGTCCAGCCCCAGGCTCCATTCCCCGCACACCGCCGGCAGGCCGAGCTCGGCGTTGATCGCGTCGGCCTCCTCGCGCCAATCCGCCGCCGCCTTGCAGAGGTGGCCGTGGATGTCCATGTCGATGTCGCCGCGCTCGAAGCACTGGTAGCGGTGATAGTCGAACAGCACGTTGAGGAAGGCCGGCGCCTGCATGAAACCGACGTACTCGCGAAAGCTGCGAAAGCCGTCGTGGAACACCACCGCCACCTTGTCCGGCGCACAGTGCTTGCGGATGCGGGCGTAGGCGTCGAGGTAATAGGCCTTCAGGTAGTCGGTCGGCACGTCCCAGCGCGGCTCGTTGAGCAGCTCGATGCCGTGCAGCGCTGGATGTGCACCGTAGCGCGCGGCCAGGCGCTCGAGCACGTCGAGCGAGTGGTCACGGTATTCCTGCTTGGTGTGCCACTCGACCACATCCTTGATGCCGCCGTTGTCGAAGCCGTTCTGGCAGCCGGGCGCGGCGTGCAGGTCGATGATCACAGCGAGGCCGAACGCCTGCGCCCAGTCGAGGGCGCGGTCGAGCACCTCGATACCGCCGGTGACGAAGGGGTGGCGGTGGGCGCCGTATTTCGGGTGATAGGGGTAGTCGGGGCCGAAGATCCAGTGCCCGACCGGAATGCGCACCGCGTTGAGCCCGCGCTCCGCGATCCAGGCGAAGTCCTCGCGGGTGACGAAGCTGTTCCAGTGCCGGCGCAGGCGCTCGCTGGCGGCGGGGCCGAGCTCGGCGCACCAGGTGGTCTCGTCGGTCGCCTCCAGGCCTTCAAACAGGCTGGGCACCATCCACTTTTCGAGCAACAGCCAGCTGCCGAGATTCACCCCGCGCAGCTTGGTACGGGTCGTTTCCATGAGAGCCTCCCTTGCCCGGAGCGGGCATGACGGACATGTTCCATTCTGGCAGGCAATCACGGCCGCCGCCCGTGGCGGATTACCGCAAGGCAGGCGCGCGAGGCGCACAAACGTTCGCGACAGGAGTCGACGTGGCATGTAGGCGCGGCGCGAACGGCACGCAAGAGCGGCGCCTGCGTGCATTCCACGCGCC
>JAKLLJ010000280.1 GCA_023150215.1 Thauera sp.
TGGAGCGTGTTCGAGGTCGCAGTGCGCCTCGGCTCCAAGCCTTACGTCAAGGACGGCCCGTGGTGGGGAAATCGCTACCGTCGCGCCAACCTGATGGACATGCTGTGCTATGTCGGCTTCAAGAATCTGCTGATCGGCGCAGCCCTGTTCCTGGTCCTGAAAAGCCTGGGGCTGGTTCAGGTCTGACACCCGGGCGTCCGTCACGATATCCTGCGCGCCGCCCCCGGGCGGCGCGCCGCTTTACGTGCCCGCGCCAGCCCCCGTGTCAATTCACCTAGATCAAGTCCCGATGCGACATTGCGTCGCATACTGTCCGCCACGGTCAAAACACACCTCATCAATGCGCCAATCCCTCCGTCTTCCCCGCGCCCTTGCTGCCGTACTCCTGCTTGCGGCGCTGGCCACTCCGGCGCTGGCCGCGTCGTGGCGGGTCAAGGCGGGCGAATCCATCCAGGCAGCCATCGACCGCGCCGCCGCGGGAGACGTCATCGAGATCGAGCACGGACGCTATGCCGGCCATTTGCGGGTCGACAAGCCGCTGACCCTGCGCGGCCTCGAGCGCCCGACGATCGACGGCGAGCTGAAGGAAAACACCATCAGCGTGAAGGCCGAGGACGTCATCATCGAGGGCTTGATCGTCACCAACTCGGGCGGTGACACCATGTACCAGCACGCCGGCGTCTATATCTACCCCGGCTCGCACAAGGCCGTGGTGCGCAACTGCGACTTTGCCTACACCCTGTTCGGGTTGTGGATCGAGAAGGCCAACGACGTGCTGATCGAGAACAACCTGATCACCGGCAAACGCGACTTCGACTCGCCGCGGCGCGGCAACGGCATCCAGCTCTACAACACCCAGCGCGCGCGCATCATCGGCAACAACATCAGCTTCGTGCGCGATGCGATCTACGTGGACGTGTCGCACGACGCAATCTTCCGCGGCAACAAGCTGCACCACAGCCGCTATGGCACCCACTACATGACCTCCTACCGCAACATCTGGGAGGACAACGAGACCTGGTACAACCGCGGCGGCCTGGCGTTGATGGAAGTGCGCGACCAGGTGGTGCGCAACAACCGCGCCTGGGGCAACTCGGACCACGGCATCATGCTGCGCTCGATCCAGGACGCGGTGATCGAGAACAACCTGGTCGCCGGCAACCAGCGCGGCTTTTTCATCTACGACGCCGAGTACAACGAGATTCGCGGCAACCAGGTGATCGACAACATGGTGGGCATCCACCTGTGGGCGGGCTCGAAGAACAACAAGGTCGAAAACAACGACTTCATCGCCAATCGCGAACAGATTCGCTACGTTGCCGCTCGCGACATGATCTGGGGCGAGAAGCACGGCAACCACTGGAGCAACTACCTCGGCTGGGACCGCAACGGCGACGGCATCGGTGACGTGTCCTACGAAGCGAACGACATGGTGGACCGCCTGACCTGGCGACACCCGATGATGAAGCTGCTGCTCGGCAGCCCGGCGATCCAGACCCTGCGCATGGTCGCCCAGCAGTTCCCGCTGCTGCGCGCGCCGAGCATCGTGGACCCGAACCCGCGCATGGAACCGAACAAACCTGACTGGAGCCAATGGCGTGGCAGATATTTCCCCCGCTCAGAATGATGCCGGCGCGCCGGTGATCGTCGCCCGCGGCGTTCACAAGCACTACGGCCTCATCCACGCCGTCGATGGCGTGGACATGGAGGTGCGCAGCGGCGAGTTGTTCGGCCTCATCGGCCACAACGGCGCGGGCAAGAGCACGATGTTCAAGATGATGCTGGGGTTGATTCCGCTCACCGCCGGCGAGATCCGCATCGATGGCGCGCCAGTGCCGGGCAGCGACTTCCGCGCAGTGCGGCGCAAGGTTGGCTACCTGCCCGAGAACGTCGTGCTCTACGACAACCTCACCGGTGCCGAGACGCTCGATTTTTTCGCCCGCCTCAAGGGCGTGTCGCGCGCGCCGAATGCCGCCCTGCTCGAGCGCGTCGGGCTGACGCACGCAGCCAGGCGGCGCGTGCGCGAATACTCCAAGGGCATGCGCCAGCGCCTCGGCTTCGCCCAGGCGCTGCTCGGCACGCCGCGCATCCTGTTCCTCGACGAGCCGACCACCGGCCTCGACCCGGAAGCGATCCGCGGCTTCTACGCCATCCTGCGCCAGCTCAAGAGCGAAGGCGTGACCATGGTCATCACCTCGCACATCCTCGCCGAGATCCAGGAGCGGGTGGACCGGCTCGCGATCATGGCCGCGGGCAAGGTGCAGGCCACCGGCACGGTGCAGGCCCTGCGTGAACAGATGGATCTGCCGCTGTGGTTCGACGTGCGCGTCGCACCGGAGGATTTCGAAGCCGTGCGCAACGCCCTCGGCAGCCTGCCGGTCGGTGCCGTCGAAGCGCACGACGGCCATATCGCAGTGCAATGCTCACGCGATGCCAAGATGGCGGTCATCGCCGCCCTGGCCGCCCTCAATGGCAAGGTGCGCGACCTCACGGTGCGCGAACCTTCGCTCGAAGACGTGTTCTTCGGCTTCTCGGACTGAGAGACGGATCATGGAGTTTTCGCAAGTCGCCACCATCGCCGGCAAGGAGTTCTGGGACCGCATCCGCAACCGCTGGGTGCTGGCCGTGGCGCTGGTGTTCACCGTGTTCGCGCTGTCGATCGCCTACTTCGGCTCGGCGCAGCAGGGCGCCGTGGGCTTCCGTTCGATCGAGGTCACCATCGCCAGCCTGGTCAGCCTGGTCATCTACCTGATTCCACTGATCGCGCTGGTGCTCGGCTTCGACGCCATCGTCGGCGAGCGCGAACGCGGCTCGCTCGACTTGCTGCTGTCGATGCCGATCACCCGCCTCGAGCTGCTGCTCGGCAAATACCTCGGCCTGGCCGGCGCACTCACCTTCTCCACCGTCGCCGGCTTCGGTCTGGTCGGCCTCGTCCTGTCGTCCCAGCTCGACCTCAACGCGCTGTTCCACTACTTCGGCTTCATGTTCAGCTCGGTGCTGCTCGGCTGCGCCTTCCTCAGCCTGGCGGTGATGCTGTCGGTGTTCGCCGCCGATCGCACCCGCGCCTCCGGGCTGGCGATCGCGATGTGGTTCTTCTTCGTGCTGATCTTCGACCTGCTGGTGCTCGGCGTGTTGGTCGTGACCGCCGGCCAGTGGGGCGGCGAAGCCCTGCCCTACGCGCTGCTGTTCAACCCCGCCGACGTCTTCCGCATCCTGAACATCTTCTCGATGGACGATGTCCGCACCCTCTACGGCCTGTCGACCGTGTTTCCGCCCGCACTGGCCCAGCCCTGGCTGCTCGGCCTGGTCATGGCGGCATGGATCGCCGGCCCACTGGCGATCGCCGCCTGGCGCTTCCGGCGCTGATCGCATCCCCCGACATGAACCGGATGGAGCAAGCCCCCATGTGCACACATCACGCCTGCCTGAGCCGGCGGCGCTTCCTCATCGCCGGCGCTGCAGCCGGCCTCCTTGCCGCCTGCGGCAGCGGCAACCAGAGCGGCGGCAAGACCATCACCCCGCTCGAGATCGACCGCAGCAGCAGTTGCGCGCTCGACGGCATGCTGCTCGCCGACTACCCCGGCCCCAAAGTGCAGATGCACTACGCCGGCGTCGAGCGTCCGGACTGGTTCTGCGACACCATCGAGATGTTCAATGTGTACCTGAACCCCGAGCAGGCCCGCCTGGTGACTGCACTCTACGTCCAGGACATGGCCAAGGCCGAGTGGAACGCGCCGCAAGGCCACTGGATCGACGCCAAAAAGGCCTTTTACGTCTTCGGCTCGAAGCGCCTGGGTGCGATGGGGCCGACCGCAGCGTCGTTCTCCAGCGAGGCGGACGCCAAGGCCTTCGCCACCGAGCACGGCGGCAAGGTGCTGCGCTTCGACGAGGTCACGCCCGACATGGCCATCCTCGACGGCGGCGCTCTGCACGATCAGGCGATGTAATCCGAGCGAGGACAAGCATGAACCCGATTTTCGACGCCATACCCCCGCAGGAGGCGCTCGAGCTCGAGCAGGTCGCGCGCCTTATCTACGAGTCGCGCGAGAACCGCCGCAAGGTGCTCGACGCCGTCGGCGCCCGCGACGAAGCCGAACTGCTCGTGCGCATCGCCAGCGGCGAGATCGACGAACACCCGGCCTACGAGCACTACCTCGCGGCGCGCATCCTGGCCGACACCCACGAAGCCGCACGCCAGGTGGTGGGCAGCCGACTGCAGGAGATCAACAGCAGATGAGCCTGCACACCGAACTGCTCGACTACGTCGAGCGCGAGCACGCAGGCGCCTTGCTCACCCCTGCGCAACTCTCGCAAGACGCCCTTACCCTGGTGCTGAAGAACGGCGTGGTCCTCACCGTGCGCTATGCGACCGCCGACGCCTACTCACTGCGCTGGCGCACCAGCCTGCACGCCGACGGCGTGGAACTCGGCATCGACACCGCCCCCACCCATCCACAGCTGGCAACGACGCCGAACCACCTGCACCGGGCCGATGGCAGCGTTGTCGCCGATCCCCTGACCCGCATCGGGCGCAGCCCG
>JAKLLJ010000281.1 GCA_023150215.1 Thauera sp.
CCACAGCAGGCGCGCGGCTTCGGCGAGGGCGCCGAGGTGCTGGCCTTCGCCCGCCCGCACGAACTCGACATCGTGCCGGACGCCGGCGCGGGCGAGGGCATCGCGGCACGGGTGAGCCGCGTCCTGGCCTTCGGGATCACGGCGCGCGTCGAACTCGATGGCCTGAACGGCGCCCAGGGCCAGCATTTCGAGGTGGAGATCACACGCGAGCGCGTCGACCGCCTCGGTCTCGCGGAAGGACAGGCCGTGCGCCTGCTACCCTCGCACCTGAGCCTGTTCGAATCGCGACAGGCCGCCACGACGGCCGGAGCCGCCCGATGAATTTCCAGCAGTTGCGCATCATCCGCGAGACCGTACGGCGCGGGTTCAATCTTACCGAGGTGGCCAACGCGCTGTTCACCTCGCAGTCCGGGGTGTCCAAGCACATCAAGGACCTCGAGGACGAGCTCGGCATCGAGCTCTTCGTGCGCAAGGGCAAGCGCCTGCTCGGCCTCACCCCGCCCGGCGAGGAGCTGGTGGTGATGGTCGAGCGCATGCTGCGCGACGCCGCCAACATCAAGCATCTCGCTGACCAATACCGCGGCCGCGAAGAAGGTCAGCTCACCGTCGTCACCACCCACACCCAGGCACGCTACGCGCTGCCCAAGGTGGTGGCGGCGTTCAAGCACGCCTATCCGCGCGTGCTGCTCAAGCTGCACCAGGGCAGCCCGCACGAAATCGTACACATGCTGCTCGACGGCGAAGCCGACATCGGCGTGGCCACCGAGGCGCTGGCCGAGGTACCGGAGCTCGCCTCCTTCCCGTATTACGGCTGGCAGCATGCGGTCGTGGTCCCCGCCGGCCATGCGCTCGAGCAGGTGCAGCCGCTGACCCTGGCGGCGATCGCCGCGCACCCGCTGATCACCTACCACGAGGGCTTCACCGGCCGTACCCGCATCGACCAGACCTTCGCCCGCGCCGGGCAGACGCCCGATGTGGTGATGTCGGCGCTCGACGCCGACGTGATCAAGACCTATGTGGAGCTCGGGCTGGGCGTCGGCATCCTGGCCTCGATGGCCTTCAACCCGACGCGCGACCCCGGCCTGCGCAAGCTCGACAGCGACCACCTGTTCGACGCGAACATCACCCGCATTGCGGTGCGCCGCGGCCACTACCTGCGCGGCTTCGCCTACCGCTTCATCGCGCTGTGCGCGCCGGAGCTGACCGAGACGGTGGTTGCGGACGCGGTGGGAGGCACGGCAGGCTGAACGCGCAGCGCCGCCGGGCGGGCGCCGGGCAGAGCCGGCGGCCCGCAGGCTCTCAGTCGGCGAAGGCGCCCAGCGTCGTGCGCAGGGCGGCCTCGTCGACACCGTCGCCAAGCGCGGCCACCTCGGCGCCCTCGAGCCACAGCGCCGTACCCTGCATCGTGAAGGCGTGGCCCTGCTTGAGCGCCGCCACCACCGCCCCCGCCTCGCGCGGAGAGGCGAAGCCCTCGCCCTGCAGCAGCAGGCGACCGTCGCCATCGACCAGCTTGAAATGGAAGCGACCGTCGGCTTCGCGGTACTGCTTGAACTGCGGCAGCGCGGCCTTCGCCTTCGCGGCCGCGGTCAGGCGTGCGACGCTGGCGAGATTGCGCAGGCCGACCGCGTGGCGCAGCTCGGCCAGGAAGGGGGTGGCGATCGCGCGCGCCTTGGCCGCACCTTCGTGCAGGTGCTTCTCGATGCGCGCCGGCTCGGCGATCAGTGCCTGGTAATGCTCGCGCATCGGCGCCACCGCCGCCTCGATCTTATCGAACAGGGCCTGCTTGGCCTCGCCCCAGGCAATGCCCTCGTCGAAGGCGGCGCGCATCGCGCGCGTCTCCTCGGCGGTGGAGAACGCCTGGTAGAGCTGGAACAGCGCCGAGCCGTCGGCGTCCTTGGGCTCGCCCGGCGCCTTCGAGTCGGTGACGATCGAGAAGATCAGCTTCTTCAGCTCGGCGGTGGGCGCGAACAGCGGAATGGTGTTGTCGTAGCTCTTGCTCATCTTGCGGCCGTCCAGTCCGGGCAGGGTAGCGACCGAGGCGTCGATGGCAGCCTCAGGGAGCACGAAATGCTCGCCGTAGAGGTGGTTAAAGCTGCCCGCCATGTCGCGCGCAGCCCGGCCGCCAGCCAGGTGGCGGCGATCTCCAGCGTCGAGCGCTGCACGCGCAACGGGTCGGTGGTCTTGATCAGCGCGTGGTAGTCGGCCAGGAAGTAAAAGCTCTCGACCCCCGGCTGGCGGCTGGCGGCCACCGCCGGACGGATGGCGCCGGCGTAGTTGCCGAGGTGAGGGGTGCCCGAGGTGGTGATCCCGGTGAGGACGCGCTGGACAGTCATGGATCGCTCCGGCTCAAACTGGACAAAGAGCGCGAGTTTAACGGCTTCGGGGCGCGCGGATAAGGCATGTGGCGCACGGCGCCCGGGGCAACCGCAGGGGCGCGCGCCTTCCGGCGATCGCACAGCCGGCGCGCCGCAAAAGCTCGCGGCTTCCGCCGCTCCTACAGGGGACTGCGGCGTGGCGGTTCTCTGTAGGAGCGGCGGAAGCCGCGAACACCCTGCGCACGGCATGCGCGCAACCGCCATTTCGACGCACCGTTCGCGCCTGCCGGCGCTCCTACGCGAACCCTTGCGCGCCCTCTGTAGGAGCGGCGGAAGCCGCGAACCTTTCGGCGCTCTCGTCGCGGCGCCAGTATCACTCCGTCCAGCGCAGCGACAGCCGTGCGCCACCCCCGGGCGTCAGCTCGACCCAGTGCTCCTGGGCCGCGCCGACATAGGTCGCGGTGATCCGGTAGCGCCCGGCCTCGGGCACGTCGAGCTGGCCGATGGGGCCGCAGGATACCTCCACCCTGCGATCGCCGAGCGGATCATCCACCCGCGTCACCACGTCGGTGATGAAGCCCCCTCCAGTGGTGGAAAAGAACAGCGTCAGCGCGTGCATCGCGACCTCGGCGCGCATGCGCTGCGACTCCTCGAGGCCGATGCCACCGCACTCCAGGCGCAGCATCGCGTCGCCGCTGGTCGCGCCTTGAACCGCCACCGGCAGGCTGGCCGCGAGCAGGGTATACGCCGCAAGGCGGGCGAGAAACTTTCCGGCTGAGCTGTTCACGAGGGCTGTTTCCTGTCAGCGCCCACATCGGGCACCTGCATTGTTGCCGCGCGCACCGCGGGGCGGCAAGGTGGCGCGCTCAAACAGGCGGCGGACACAACCAGTCCTGCGGCCACTCCGTCACCGGTAGCGGCCGTCCATACAGGTAGCCCTGGAACCCGGTGCAACCTTGCGCCTTCAGGAAAGCGGCCTGCTCGACCGTCTCCACCCCCTCGGCGACAACCTCGAGCGCAAGCGAGGCACTCATGCCGAGGATGGCGCGCACGATGGTTTCGCTGCTCGCGTCGTCGAGCATGTCGCGCACGAAGGACTGGTCGATCTTGAGCTGATCGAGCGGCATGCGCTTGAGGTAGGACAGCGACGAATATCCGGTGCCGAAGTCGTCGAGGGCGAAACGCAGGCCGCACTCCTTGAGCTGGGCCATGCGCGCGACCGCCTCGTCGCGGTCGCCGAGGATCACGCTCTCGGTGAGTTCGAGCTTGAGACCGGCCGGATCCACGCCGTGGCGCTCGATACAGGCGAGCACCTGGTCGACGAAGTCGGGCTGGTGGAACTGGCGTGCGCTGACATTGACCGAGATGCTCAAGCCCCGCGTCTGCGGCCGCGCCTGCCACGCCGCAAGCTGGGCGCAGGCCGCGTCCAGCACCCACTGCCCGATCGGCACGATGAGGCCGGTCTCCTCTGCGACCGGGATGAACACCGCCGGCGACACCGGACGCCCCTCCGCGTCCCGCCAACGAATCAGCGCCTCCGCACCGCTGACCCGCCCCGCCGCATCGACCTGCGGCTGGTAGTAGAGCTGGAACGCCTCATTCACGAGCGCCGCCCGCAGGCCGTTCTCCATCGTCGCGTGGGCGTCGACCAGGGCCTGCATCTGCGGACTGAAGAAGCGGATGGTGTTGCGCCCCTCCTCCTTCGCGGTGAACAACGCCACCTCGGCCTGCCTGAAGAGATTCTCCTGCGACCATTGCCGGCCCTTGAACAAGGTGATGCCGATGCTGTGGGTGACGTAGCTCAGGGTGGTGGAGCCATCGAGCGCATAGGGCTCGTTGAGCGTGCGGTGGATCTCCCGCGCCAGCGCCTCGGCCTGCAGCAGGGCATCCTCCCGGCGCCCGTCGAGGTTCTCGACGATGACGCCGAAGTCGTCGTCGCCCTGACGCGCGAGGGTGGCGGCCTCGTCGACGACCTGGCGCAGGCGGCGCGCGATGGCGCATAGCAGTTCATCGCCAAGTGCGTGGCCGCGGGTATCGTTGAGCTGCTTGAAGCGATCGATGTCGAGCAGCAGCAACATGCCGAAGCGATCGCTGTTCGCGCTCGCCAGGATCGCATGCTGCAAGCGGTCGCGCAGCATGGCGCGATTGGGCAGCTGGGTGAGCGGGTCATAGTAGGCAAGGCGGTGTACCAGCT
>JAKLLJ010000282.1 GCA_023150215.1 Thauera sp.
CTCCACCTCCATCCTCCTCCCCACCCCCCGCAAGCTCGACATTCCGGATCGCCGGCTCGGCGCACAGCAGCTCCAACAGCCGCCCGGTCGCACCCCCGGCGCGCATCACGTCGCCCCACACCTCGGCCAGCGTGCCCACACCGCCCGCGACCAGCGCGGCGTAGATCAGGAAGGCGCCAAGCTCGCCCGCCGACAGCGCGCCCGCCTGCACCTGGCGTGCGCCGATCCACAGCACGAAGATGATCGTGCCCATCGCCGCGGTGATGATCAGCGCGGTCAGCAAGGCACGCACGCGGGTGCGCCGCACCGCGCTGCGAAAGCTGGTCTCGCTGCGCTCGGCAAAGCGCGCCGCCTCGCGATCCTCCTGGCCGAAAGCCTGCACCGTTGGCATCGCGTTGAGGATCTCGCCGGCGAGCGCCGAAGCATCGGCAATGCGGTCCTGCGAATCGCGCGACAGCGCACGCACGCGGCGGCCGATCAGCACGATCGGCAGCACGAGCAGGGTCATCAGCCCGAACACCAGGCCGAAGAGCTGCACGCTGGTCGCCGCCAGCATCACCATGCCGCCGACGAACTGGAAAAGGCTGCGCAGCCCCATCGACACCGAACTGCCGACCACGGCCTGCACCAGCGTGGTATCGCCAGTGAGCCGCGACAGCACCTCGCCGGTCTGCAAGGTCTCGAAGAACTGCGGCGACTGGCGCAGCACGCGCGCATACACCGCACGGCGCAGGTCGGCCGTCACCCGCTCGCCGATCCACGACACCATGTAATAGCGCGCCGCCACCGCCGCCGCCCAGAACACCGCGAGGCCGAACAGCGCCATGAAGCGCCCGTCGAGTCCGTGCGCGCCGAACAGCCCGCCGTCGCTCGCCGCGCCGTCCGCCGCGGCCCGGCCGAAGCCGGCGTCGATCAGGTCACGGAACGCCAGCGGCACCAACAGGATGGCCGCCGAACCGAGGCACAGCAGCACGAAGGCGAGCGCGACGCGGACGCGGTAAGGGCGCAGAAAAGGCAGCAGGCCACGCAGCGCGGACGGCGTGGGCGAAGGGGAACCGGAAGAGAGCGTGGCGCGGGGCATGGCGGATTATTGCCCCATTTCCTCACGTCCGCGGCGCCCGCCAGGCGCGCGCCTTTGTCGATGCTCGCCTCACGCGATCGCCCTGCACGCAGGCCTGCAATCGATCCGCGGACGCAGCACGGCCCTAGAATGACGCGGCCAGCCCCGATCGGCGGCCTCCCTCCGTCAACCACGAGCCCAAAATCACGAGATCATGAAAGCCCACATCCTGCAGCACGTCCCCTTCGAGGGCCCCGCCTACATCGGCCAGTGGCTGGCGGCACGAGGCGCACAAGTCGGCCACACCTGCCTGTGGGCGTCGGCCGCCCTGCCCGACCCGGCGGCCGTCGAGCTGCTGGTGGTGATGGGCGGGCCGATGAGTGTGAACGACGAGGCCGAGTTTCCCTGGCTGGTGGCGGAGAAGCGCTTCATCGCCGACGTCGTGGCCCTCGGTCGCCCGGTGCTGGGGATCTGCCTCGGTGCGCAGCTGATCGCCAGCGCGCACGGCGCGCGCGTCTATCGCAACGCCGAGAAGGAGATCGGCTGGTTCGACATCCACGCTGCCGACGCGGGCGGCGAGCGCTTCCGCTTCCCGGACCACGCGACCGTGCTGCACTGGCATGGCGAGGCCTTCGAGCTGCCGGCGGGGGCGCACCTGCTCGCCTCCAGCGCAGCCTGCGCCCACCAGGCCTTCCAGCTCGGCGAACGCACGATCGGGCTGCAGTTTCACCTCGAGATGACCGACGACAGCTTGCGCGCGATCATCGCCAACTGCCGTGACGAACTCGTGCCGGCGCGCTGGATCGAGGACGAGACGACGATCCTCGGTCACGCACCTGCACACTTCGCTGCCACCCATGCACTGATGGATCGCCTGCTCACCTGGCTGACGCGCACCTGAACGAGAGGGAAACACCGGCGGGCTTTTCCCGCCCCGGTTGCTAGAATCGGGCATCGGGCGCCCGCTGCGGCGCCCCCGGAGATCCGCCATGCGCTGCCGCCCCGCTTTGCCATACCGGAATATCCCGCACACCTTCTTCGCGCTGCTGCTGAGTCTGCTCGCACTCGGCCTCGACGGCTGCGCCAGCCTGGCACAGCGCGAGCCGGTAAGGATCAACGTGGTCGGCCTCGAAGCGCTGCCCGGCGAAGGCATGGAGATGCGCTTCAAGGTCAAGTTGCGGGTGCAGAACCCCAACGAGACGCCGATCGATTTCGACGGTCTCGCCCTCGAGCTCGAGCTCAACGGCAAGCCCTTCGCCACCGGAGTCAGCGACCGCACTGGCAGCGTGCCGCGCTTCGGCGAAGCGCTGGTCGAGATCCCGGTGTCGGTGTCGGCCATCGCGGTGGTGCGCCAGGCGCTCGGCGTGATCGAAGGCGACACCACGACGGAAGTTCCCTACACCTTGCGCGGCCGTCTCGCCGGCGGCCTGCTCGGCGGCACCCGCTTCAGCGATTCCGGCATGCTGAAGCTGCCCGAGCCCCTGAAACCCCCACGCTGAACACGCAGCCAGATCCTGCCACACGCCCCGAGGAGACCCCACGATGAGCCTGCCTGCCGTCCACGACGCCCGCCTCACCCTTGAAAACCGCATCGCCACGCTGACCCTGGCGCGCGACGACGTGCGCAACGCGCTCACCGGCACCGCGCTCATCGACGACATCGTCGACGTCGCCGAGTGGGCGAACCGCTGCAACGAGGTCTCGGTGCTCGTCATCACCGGCGCCGGCACGGCCTTCTCGGCCGGCGGCAACATCAAGGACATGGCGGCACGCGGCGGCGACTTCGCCGGCGACGCGGCCGAGGTCGCCGCCCGCTACCGGCGTGGCATCCAGCGCATCCCGCTGGCGCTGCAGGCAGTCGAGGTGCCGATCATCGCGGCGGTCAACGGTGCGGCGATCGGCGCCGGCTTCGACCTGGCCAACATGGCCGACCTGCGCATCGCATCGACCAAGGCGAAGTTCGGCGAGACCTTTCTCAACCTCGGCATCATCCCCGGCGATGGCGGCGCGTGGTTCATGCAGCGCCTGATCGGTTACCAGCAGGCCTTCGAGCTGACCCTGTCGGGGCGCATCATCGATGCCGCCGAGGCGAAGACGCTCGGCATCGTGCTCGAGGTGGTCGAGCCCGACCAGCTGCTGGCGCGCGCGCAGGCGCTGGCGACACGCTTCGCCGCCCAGCCGCCCAAGGCCCTGCGTCTCACCAAGCGCCTGATGAAGATGGCGCAGCGCATGGAACTGAAGGATTTCCTGGACCTGTGCGCCACCTTCCAGGGCATGTGTCACAACGAGCCTGAGCATCTGGCGGCGGTCGCCCGCATGCTCGACAAATCCTGAACGCGCGGGAGCATGCAGCGATGAGCAGCCGCGCCACCGATTTCGCACCCGAAGCCTTCTCCGATCCGGCGACTGCACTCGCCCGCGTGTACGAGATCTACGACCTCGCGGTAGATCATCTGCGCCACGGCCTGCAGCGCTACGTCAACGGGGAGGACGTCGGTCGTCACGTGCGCGCCTGCTATCCGATGCTGCGCGTGCGCATCGACACCGTGGCGCGCGCCGATTCGCGCCTGTCCTACGGCTTCGTCGCCGGGCCCGGGGTGTTCGAGACCACACTAACCCGCCCCGACCTGTTCGCCGACTACTACCTCGAACAGTTTCGCCTGCTGGTGCAGAACCACGCCGTGGCGCTGGAAGTAGGCAGCAGCACGCAGCCGATCCCGGTGCATTTCGCCCTGCCCGAGCACGATTACCTCGAAGGCCACCTCGGCCCCGAGCGCCGCCGCCTGTTGCGCGATCACTTCGACCTGCCCGACCTCGGCGCGATGGACGACGGCATCGCCAACGGCACCTTTGAACCGGCGCCTGGCGAGCCACATCCGCTGTCCCTGTTCACCGCGCCGCGGGTGGACTACTCGCTGCAGCGCCTGCGCCACTACACCGGCACACGGCCGGCGTTTTTCCAGAACTTCGTGCTGTTCACCAACTACCAGTTCTACATCGACGAGTTCGTCCACCTCGGCCACGAACTGATGGCCGACACCGCCTCGAGCCACGGCTACGAAGCCTTCGTCGAGCCTGGCAACGTGGTCACGCGCCATGCCGGCCTGCCCCCTGCCGAAGAGGACGCTGACGGCACCCCGCCGCCGCGCCTGCCGCAGATGCCGGCCTACCACCTGGTGCGCGGCGACCGCGCCGGGATCACCATGGTCAACATCGGCGTCGGCCCCGCCAACGCCAAGACCATCACCGACCACATCGCGGTGCTGCGCCCCCATGCGTGGATCATGCTCGGCCACTGCGCCGGGCTGCGCAACAGCCAGCACTTGGGCGACTACGTCCTCGCCCACGGCTACGTGCGCGAGGACCACGTGCTCGACGAG
>JAKLLJ010000283.1 GCA_023150215.1 Thauera sp.
GAAGGTGCCGACCACGAAGATCGCGAGGATGTGCAGCGGCGGCGGGCCGCCGGCCGCGAGCCACAGCGCCCACAGCGTGGGCCACAGCAGCAGCAGGGTGCCGATCGGCTTGTCGATCCGCATCAGGCGGGCGTATTGGGGAAGCTTGTCGCTCAGGCTCATGGCGGGGGTCATTGGGGCAGTTCCAGGATTGCGGGCAGGAAGGCTTCGCTGACCATCAGCGCGCGGCCGCGCAGCAGGAACACCGAGCGCCGCGCCCAGATCGCGCGCGGCAGCGCTTCACCCGGGGCATGGCGGTCGAACGCGGCCGCGGCGCGATGATACCGCGCCTCGCGCGCATCCAGACGCCTGCAGGCGAGCGGCAGGCGCGTAATCGCCGGGTCGGAAAACAGCGCCGCGCCGAGCGGGCGGGCGCCGATGCCATGGAAGAGGTTCCACGCGCCGCGCACATTGCGCCGCGGCAGCAGCGAGCGCGCAAACACCACCGCACGCCCGTCGGCCATCAGCAACACCTCGCGCAGCCAGGCGCGCTCGCCGGCGCGCAGGCCGAGCAGCAGCGCCTCGTCGCGCCGCACGGCAGCGAGGCGCTGGCACAGCACGCGCACCTCGAAGCACGTGCAACGCGCACGGATGCGTGCGGTGAGCGAGCCGGCGTCCTTGAGCCAGGGCAGCAGCCCGGGCGGCAGCGCGGCGCGCGGCGGATGCGCCAGCCAGCTCTCGTGGCGCGAGCCGGTGTGCAGGGGAAAGGCCGTCGAGGGACGCATCGTTTCAGGCAGGAGAGGCGATTCTCGTGTAGGAGCGCCGGAAGGCGCGAACGCAGTGCTCGATTGCGCCGGGCCTGCCGGAGATCCGACCGCCGTGTTCGCGGCTGCCGCCGCTCCTACAGGGGGCGTGGGGGCGGGAACGGCCGTCATGCGCGCAGCAAGGCTTCACGCCCGCCGAGCCAGCGCCGCATCAGTGCATTGGCCGCGGCGGGGTCGTGGGCCAGCAGGTGCTCGGCGAGTTCGCGTGCGGGCTCGATCAGGTCGGCGTCGAGCTCGAGGTCGGCGTAGCGCAGCAGCGGCACGCCGCTCTGGCGGGCGCCGACGAATTCGCCCGGGCCGCGGATGCGCAGGTCCTCGCGCGCAATCGCGAAGCCGTCGGTGTTCTCGTAGATCACCTTGAGGCGCTCGCGGCCGGTCTGCGACAGCGGCTGGGCATAGATCAGGATGCACACCGACTCGGCGGTGCCGCGCCCCACCCGGCCGCGCAGCTGGTGCAGCTGGGCCAGCCCGAAGCGCTCGGCGTGCTCGATCACCATCAGGCTGGCATTGGGCACGTCCACCCCGACCTCGATCACCGTGGTGGCCACCAGCAGGTCGAGCGCGCCGGCGGAAAAGGCGGCCATGGTGGCGGACTTCTCGTCGGTCTTGAGGCGGCCGTGCACCAGGCCCACGCGCAGCTCGGGCAGCGCCTCGACCAGCGTCGCGAAGGTCTCCTGCGCGGTCTGCAGCTGCAGCGCCTCGGACTCCTCGATCAGCGGACACACCCAGTAGGCCTGGCGGCCGTCCACGCAGGCGGCGCGCACGCGCGCGACGACCTCGTCGCGGCGCACGTCGGACACCAGCCGGGTGCGGATCGGTGTGCGCCCGGGCGGCAGCTCGTCGAGCACCGACACATCGAGGTCGGCGTAGTGGGTCATCGCCAGCGTGCGCGGAATCGGCGTCGCCGACATCATCAGCATGTGCGGGCGGCGCCCGCCCTCGCCCTTCTCGCGCAGCGCCAGGCGCTGGCGCACGCCGAAGCGGTGCTGCTCGTCGACCACCGCGAGCACGAGGCGCGGCAGCGTCACCGGGTCCTCGATGAGGGCGTGGGTGCCGACCGCGAGCAGCACCTCGCCGCTCGCCAGGCGGGCGAGCTCGGCCTCGCGCGCGCGCTTCCTGCGGCTGCCCGAGAGCCAGGCCACGCCGATGCCGAGCGGCGCCAGCCAGGCCGAGAGCTTCTTCCAGTGCTGCTCGGCGAGGATCTCGGTGGGCGCCATCATCGCCGCCTGCCAGCCGTTCTCGGCGGCCTGCAGCATCGCCAGCGCGGCGACCAGGGTCTTGCCCGAACCGACGTCGCCCTGCAGCAGGCGCTGCATTGGATGCGGCGCGGCGAGATCGGCGGCAATCTCGGTGCCGACGCGCGCCTGCGCCGCGGTGGGGCGAAACGGCAGCGTGGCGAGCAACGCGGCGGTGAGCGCGGCGCGCGCCGGCAGCGCCACCGCGGCTTGGCTGCGACGGGCGAGCCAGGCACGACGCAGCGAGATCTGCTGCACCAGCAGTTCCTCGAACTTCATCCGCCGCCATGCCGGGTGTTCGCGGCTATCGAGGGCAAAGGGGTCGGCATCGGGAGCGGGATGATGCAGCGCACGCAAGGCCTCGGCGAAACCAGGCAGCCCAAGCCGGCGCAGCCAGTCGGCGGGCAGCAGCTCGTCGAGCGCTTCGGTCTGCAGTGCGCGATCGACCAGCTTGCGCAGGGTGACCTGGCCGACGCCGGCGGTGGCCGGATAGACCGGGGTCAGCGCTTCGGGCAAGCCCTCGCCCGGCGCGACCACGCGCAGGCGCGGATGCACCATCTCGTCACCGAAGAAGCCGCCACGCACCTCGCCGAACAGGCGTACCCGGTTGCCGGGTGCGAGCTGCTTCTGCTGCGACGGATAGAAGTTGAGCCAGCGTGCCACCAGCGTGCCGCTGCCATCGGCGATCCGCGCCACCAGTTGGCGGCGCGGACGCTGGGCGACTTCGGCGCTCGTCACCTCACCCTCGATCTGAGCGGGAAAGCCCGGCCGCGCCACGGCGATCGGCGTCAGCCGGGTCTCGTCCTCGTAGCGCAGCGGCAGGTGCAGCAACAGGTCGCGCGGCGCGCGCAGGTCGAGCCTGGCCAGTCGCCCGGCCAACTGCGCACCCACCCCCGGCCAGCCCTGCGGCTGCGTCGCGTTCAATCGTGGATCCTTCTCGGGAGGAGGACAGGAGCAGGCGCGCCGCCGGGGCCGCCGTTCGTCGGCCGGCCGGTGACCGAAGCATCGGCGATGCGCGCCAACGCTGCCGCGCGCCGTGCTGCCCGCCCCTTACACCTTACGCCTCACACCTCACTCGAGTACCAGCACCAGGTCGGCCTCGACCAGTGCGCCGCGCGGCAGCTCGCGCACGCCGACGGTGGCGCGCGCCGGATAGGGCTCGGCGAAGCAGGACTTCATGATCTCGTTGACGACGCCGAAGTTGGCGAGGTCGGTGAGATAGATGGTGATCTTGACCACATCGGCAAACGAGCCGCCGGCGGCCGCAGCGACTGCGGCGAGGTTGTCGAACACGCGCCGGGCCTGCGCCTCGATGCCCTCGACCATTTCCATGGTGGCAGGATCGAGACCGATCTGCCCGGACAGGAAGACCTGATTGCCGACCTTCACCGCCTGCGAATAGGGGCCGATGGCAGCGGGAGCGTTGGGGGTGGAAATGATCTGACGGGCCATGAGCGATGCCTCTGCGGGATTGGGGGCACCATTGTACCCGGGCCTGCGTGGGGGGCGGGGCGCGGGGCGGAGGTTCGCGGCTGCCGCCGCTCCTACACGGGGCTTGGGGGCTGGGGGTTCGCGGCTGCCGCCGCTCCTACGGGGGACCGCAGCGGCTGCGAAACCGTGTAGGAGCGGCGGAAGCCGCGAAGGTTTTGCGTGTGTCGAGGCGCTCAGCCCTTGGCACGCAGCGTGATCTCGCAGTCGAGCTGCCCGATCACCTTCTGCAGGCCGACACGCTCGCCAGTGTTGATCACCAGCGGCGCCATGAAATTGGCGTGCAGGCCCGTCGACGCGGGCTCCTGCCCCTCGCCGTCGCCCTTGCGCACGATCACCGCGACCGCGGCATCCTCCGGCGCACGCAGCCGCAAGAGCGCGACTTCTTCGTCACTGAGCGGGAACTCGAGATGCGCCCCAAGGCGTTCCGGAGCGGTCACCGAGAACGCAACTTCCGGCTCGTCGACACTCTGCAACAGGAACACGTGCACCTCGCTCCCCTCCTCGTGCAGCAGCGCGAACCGCTTGCAGTGCTCGAAGCCGGGCAGGCCCGACGGGAACTCGATGATCTTGTCCTCGGCAATCTCGGCACTGCCAAACAACGGGCTCTTGATCTGCATGGAATGCTCCTCACTCGAAATGGCTATCGTCGTTGCGAACACGTACACGCAGCGTGACGCGCTTCACGCCCGGATGATCGCATGCGCAGCGGTTTCGGGCCGGAGCACATGTCGTGCCAGTGTGAAATCTTGCGGCTTGCGCCGTCGCTCACGCGCCTCACCGCAAGGCAATGACGGTGCACGCCATAACCGCCAGCGCCCGCGGCAGCGCGAGGTGATCACGTCCCGTCGCGCATCCGCTCATCGGCCGCGCTCGGGAGCGATCAGCACGCCAGGACCGCCTCC
>JAKLLJ010000284.1 GCA_023150215.1 Thauera sp.
CGGCATGACGCAGCTCCAGGCGCGCGAAATGTCGGTTGGTCTTTCGCTGGTGCGACCGAGCTTCAAGTTCACGGATCAAGGTTCGAGTGCGGGTGTGCTGTCCGGGAATGCTCAGGACGCGGGTGACTGGGCGGCGCTGCCGAATGCCTACTTGTCATGGGCGCTCAACAAGGATCTCTACGTCGGTGTCGGCATGGGGGCGCCTTTTGGTTTGGTCACTGAGTACAACCGTGACTGGATCGGTTCGGCGCATTCGATCAAGTTCGACATCAAGACGATCAACATCAACCCGTCGATTGCCTGGCGGGTGAATGAGAAGGTCTCGCTCGGCTTCGGCGTGAACTGGCAGCGCATGGAGGCGGAATACGTTCGCCGGGCAGGCATCGTGGATCTCCCCGCGGGTGCCGGCGGGGTGCCCATTCCCCGCCCTTTGAGCCAGTCCTTCGCCACGCTCGATGCGGATGACGACTCCTGGGGCTGGAACGTCGGGGCGCTCTTCACTGTGTCCGACGCGACCAAGGTCGGCGTCTCCTACCGCTCCAAGATCAAGCATGAACTGGAGGGAAGCCTGTCGGTCGCGGGACCGAATCCTGTGTTCAATACCGTGGGATCTTCCGGTGCGAATGCCACGGTGGAACTGCCGGATATCTTCATCTTCAGTGTCGCGCACAAGCTCGATCCGAAGTGGGAACTGCTCGGCGACGTCTCGTGGACTGGCTGGAGCAGCGTCGACAAGGTCGACATCATGCGTAGCTCCGGCGCGTTGGCCCAGACCCTGGATACCGACTTCCAGGACACCTGGCGCGTCGCGCTCGGCGCCAACTATCAGCTCAACGACGCCTGGAAGCTGAAGTTCGGCGTGGCCTTCGACGAGACCCCGGTCAAGAACGCCGAGAAGCGCCTGACCTCGCTGCCTGACAACGACCGCATCTGGTTCTCCGTCGGTGGCCAGTGGAAGGCGAGCAAGGCGTCCACGCTCGACATGGGGGTGTCCTACCTGTACGTGGACGACACGAAGATCAATAACGGCAGCCCAGCGGATCTGCAGAAGGGTCTCGTCAAGGGCGAATACGACTCCAGCGTCTGGATTCTCGGCGCGCAGTATTCGATGTCGTTTTGATCAATGCATCGTCCACGGCTCGCGTCGCTCCCGGTGCGGGCCGTGTCGTTTGCGTCAAGCATTTTCCCGTCATCCGGAGAACCGCATGAGCCGTCTCATCATCCGCAAAGTCGCCGTGCTTGGCGCCGGCGTCATGGGCGCGCAGATCGCCGCCCATTGCGCCAACGCCGACGTGCCGGTGATCCTGTTCGACCTGCCGGCCACGGAAGGCGACGTCAACGGCATCGCCGGCAAGGCCGTCGCCGGCATGAAGAAGCTCGATCCGGCGCCGTTCGCGGCCAAGGATCGCACGCAGTACATCGAGCTCGCCAATTACGGCAGCGACCTCGCCCGCCTGGGTGAGTGCGAGCTCGTCATCGAGGCGATCGCCGAGAAGATGGAGTGGAAGCTCGAGCTCTACGCCAAGGTCGCGCCGCACCTGAAGGCGGGGGCGATCTTCGCGTCCAACACCTCCGGCCTGTCGATCGAGGCGCTTGCGGCCGGCATGCCGGCCGATCGCCGCAGCCAGTTCTGCGGCATCCACTTCTTCAACCCGCCGCGCTACATGCCGCTGGTGGAGCTGATCCCCACCGCAGCCACCGAGCCGGGGCTGCTCGACGGCCTCGAGGCCTGGCTGGTCACCCGCCTGGGCAAGAGCATCGTGCGCGCGAAGGACACGCCCAACTTCGTCGCCAACCGTGTCGGCGTGTTCTCCATCCTGGCCGTGCTGCACCATACGCAACGGCTCGGGCTCGCCTTCGACGAGGTGGACCTGCTCACCGGTCCGCGCATCGGCCGCCCCAAGAGCGCGACCTTTCGCACCGCTGACGTGGTCGGCCTCGATACCCTGGTGCATGTGCTCGGCACCATGCAGGCCACGCTGGGCGGCGGCGACCACGCTGATCCGTGGGCGGCGCATTTCCGCACGCCCGAGTGGCTGCAGGCGCTGGTTGCCAAGGGCGCGCTCGGACAGAAGACCCGGTGCGGCATCTACCGCAAGCAGGGCAAGCAGATCCAGGTGCTCGACCTGCACCTGCAGGACTATCGCGACAGCGGTGGCGAGGTGTTCCCGGATGTCGAGGACATCCTCAAGCTGAAGAACCCGGCGGAGAAGTTCGCCCAGCTTGCCGCGCACCCGCATCCGCAGGCGCAGTTCCTGTGGTCGATCTTCCGCGACGTGTTCCACTATTGTGCGGTGCATCTGGCCGCCATCGCCGACAACGCGCGCGACATCGACCTCGCGATGCGCTGGGGCTTCGGCTGGACGCAGGGGCCGTTCGAGACCTGGCAGGCGGCGGGCTGGCAGGCGGTCGCCGAGATGATCCGCGATGATATCGCCCACGGCCGTGCCATGTCCGACGTGGCGCTGCCGGCCTGGGTGTTCGAGCGCGACGGCGTGCATGCACCGGCCGGCTCCTACAGCGCCGCCGAAGACACCCTGAAGCCGCGCGCCGCGCTGCCGGTGTACCAGCGCCAGCTCTACCCCGAGCGCGTGCTCGGCGAGGCGCCCGACGAGCGCGGCGAGACGCTGTGGGAGAACGCCGGCGTGCGCCTGTGGCGGCGTGCCGACCGGGATGCGCGCATCGGCATCGTGTCGATCACCTCCAAGATGCATGCGGTGGGCGAGGAGGTCATGGACGGCCTGCTCGAGGCGATCGCGCGCGCCGAGTACGAGCTCGACGGCCTGGTGATCTGGCAGCCCGCGCCCTTCGCGGTCGGTGCCAACCTGCAGCAGGTGGGCGAGGCCTGCCGTGCCGGGCAGTTCGAGCTGCTCGAGCAGATGGTGGCGAAGTTCCAGCGCACCTCGATGAGGATCAAGCATGCGCAGGTGCCGGTGGTGGCCGCGGTGCAGGGCATGGCGCTCGGTGGCGGCTGCGAGTTCGTCATGCATGCGGCGCACCGCGTGTTCGCGCTCGAGAGCTACGTCGGCCTGGTGGAGGCGGGCGTGGGCCTGATTCCGGCGGGTGGCGGCAGCAAGGCGTTCGCGCTGCAGGCGCACAGGCTGGCGCAGCGTGCGGCAGGCGGGGATGTGTTTCCGTACATCCAGAACGCCTTCCAGACCATCGCCATGGCCACCGTGGCCAAGAGCGCACTCGAGGCCGTGCAGCTCGGTTTCGGCCGTGCGGGCGACGATGTGGTGTTCAACGCCAACGAGATCCTCCATGCCGCCATTCACCGCGCGCGCGCGCTGGCCGAGTCGGCCTGGCGGCCGGCGCTGCTCGAACCGCAGGTCACCGTGGCCGGGCGCAACGGCATCGCCACCTGCGAGATGATGCTGGTGAACATGGCCGAGGGCGGCTTCATCTCGGCGCACGACTACCGCGTGGCCAAGGCTGCGGCCACCGCGCTGTGCGGTGGCGAGGTCGACACCAACCGGCGCGTGAGCGAGCAGTGGATCCTGGACGTCGAGCGCGCTCAGTTCGTCGACCTGCTCAAGACCGAGAAGACCCAGCAGCGCATCGCGCACATGCTGGAAACCGGCAAGCCGCTGCGTAACTGATGGCAACCGAGTGACGGCAACTGATCAAGGATGAAAAGCATGAGCAAACAGATTCAGGACGCCTACATCGTCGCCGCGGTGCGCACCCCGGTGGCCCGGCGCAACGGCGCCTTCCGCCACGTGCGCCCGGACGACATGCTGGCCAGGGTGCTGCGCGCGCTGGTCGCCAGGGTGCCCAACCTCGACGCCAACGAGATCGGTGACGTCATCACCGGCTGCGCGATGCCGGAGGCCGAGCAGGGCATGAACGCGGCGCGCATCGGCCTGCTGCTGGCGGGGCTGCCCGATGGCGTACCCGGCATCACCATCAACCGTTTCTGCGCCTCGGGCCTGCAGGCGGTGGCCGACGCCGCCAGCCGCATCCGGCTGGGCGAGGCGGATGTGATGATCGCTGCCGGCACCGAGAGCATGAGCGCGATGCCGCAGATCATGGGCAACAAGGTCAGCCTCAACCCCGAGATCTTCGCCCATGCCGAGAACATCGACATCGCCTACGGCATGGGCCTCACCGCCGAGAAGGTGGCGCAGCAATGGAAGGTGAGCCGCGAGGACCAGGACGCGTTCGCGGTCGAGTCGCACCGCCGCGCCTGCGCCGCGATCGCGGCCGGCCACTTTGCCGACGAGATCCTGCCCTATGCGGTGAAGTCCTACGCCCCGGGGGCGGACGGCACGGTGCGCATCAGCGAGCGCGTGGTCGAGCACGACGAGGGGCCGCGCGCGGAGGCGTCGAGCGCCACGCTCGCGAAGCTCAAGCCGGTGTTCGCGGCGCGTGGTTCGGTCACCGCTGGCAACAGCTCGCAGATGTCCGAC
>JAKLLJ010000285.1 GCA_023150215.1 Thauera sp.
CTCAACATGAGCCTGCGTTCGCGTCTGCGTACCGCCATCAAGGCTGTTCGCAAGGCGGTCGTCGGTGGTGACAAGCAAGTCGCCCAGCAAGTCTTCGTCGCTTCCCAGCGCACGATCGACAGCATCGCCGACAAGAAGATCATCCACAAGAACAAGGCTTCGCGTCACAAGAGCCGCCTGTCTGCCGCCGTCAAGGCGATGGCTGCCTGATTCTTGCTGCATGTCGGTGCCCTGGCGCCGAAGTCGAGAAAGCGACCCGAGGGTCGCTTTTTTGTTGTGGTGCGCACGCAGAGATGCTGAGGTTGGTCTTGCGCGGTGTGTTGTTCGCGCCTGCCGGCGCTCCTACACCAGGCCTTCGATGGCGTGAAGGTTCGTCATGCAGGAGCGGCGGAAGCCGCGAATCGGCGCGTCAGGACGCGGGTGAGCGAGTTCGTGGCGTCGTGTTCGCGCCTGCCGGCGCTCCTACAGGGCGCCGGGCGACGGTATGCCCGCAGCCGATGGGGTGCCGGCGGGCGCTGGGGCGCCGGCAGTCGATGGGGTGCCGACGAGTGACGGGGTGTGTAGGAGCGGCGGAAGCCGCGAATCCGGCGCTTCAGGATGCGACCGGACTCAGAGCGGCGTGTCGCCCATCCACTCGATCTGCAGGTTGTTGTCGTTGGCGAAGTTCACCATGAACTTGTACGCCAGCGGCTCGACGTCGTAGAGGCGGGCGTCCACGAGCACGGTCTTGTCGCCCTTGAGCGTGCAGCCCGGGCGCACGTAGGGTGAATAGGTCATCCGGTGGTCGGCGCCAAAGGCGGACATGACGCCGCACAGGCGGTCGGACCAGTCGCTCGGACGGAATTTCTTCCCCTCCCTCGTGACCCCGACGATGATGAAGTTTTCGATCTTCTGATTCATGTTGATGCCTTGGCGGCTTCGGGGGGCGTTCGTGTTCCGGTTCTTGACGCCGGAATCAGGACGCGCGGCATTCTAGCAGAAATGGCCGCCCGAGCGCCCGGGCGGGTCACCGTGTGTGTGGCGCGCGGTCGCGTGAGGCGAATCACGGGTGTGGCGTGTGAGGTGGTGATGTGTGGCGCTCGAGGCGGGGCGAGGGGCGGCGGTTCGCGGCTACAGGTTGGGCGTGCGCGCTGGCGTGCGGCCGGCCGGGCGCTTATGTACAGGGGGCGCGGTTTTGGCTTAACATCGACACATTTACTGCACGGCGGCGCTTGCCGCCGTGTGCGTTTTCCGGCTTCGCTCAAATCGAGGTATCCCATGTCCCATGTCATGAACACCTATGCCCGCCTGCCCGTGGCTTTCACGCACGGCGAGGGCGTGTGGCTTTACGACGAGACAGGCAAGCGCTATCTCGATGCCCTCTCCGGCATCGCCGTCAACACGCTCGGCTACAACCATCCCCGCCTGGTCAAGGCGATTGCCGACCAGGCCGCGCGCGTGCTGCACACGTCCAACCTGTACCGCATCCCGCTCCAGGAGCAACTCTCCGACCGCATCGCCGAAGCGGCCGGCATGGACGAGGTGTTCTTCTGCAACTCCGGTTGCGAGGCCAACGAGGCGGCGATCAAGCTCGCCCGCATGTACGGCCATAACAAGGGCATCGAGCTGCCGCACATCATCGTCATGGAAAGCGCCTTCCACGGGCGCACCCTGGCCACCTTGTCGGCCACCGGCAACCGCAAGGCGCAGGCCGGTTTCGAGCCGCTGGTGCAGGGCTTCATCCGGGTGCCGTACAAGGACATCGAGGCCATCCGCAAGATCGGTGAGCACAACCACACAGTGGTGGCGGTGATGCTCGAGATGATCCAGGGCGAGGGCGGCGTCAATGTCGCCGACGACGGTTTCCAGCGCGAGCTGCGCGCCCTGTGCGACGAACGGGGCTGGCTGATGATCTGCGACGAAGTCCAGTGCGGCATGGGTCGCACCGGCAAGTGGTTCGGCTGGCAGCATGCCGGCACTCGGCCCGACGTGATGACGCTCGCCAAGGGCCTGGGCTCGGGCGTGCCGATTGGTGCCTGCGTCACCGCGGGCAATGCCAAGGGGCTGTTCGGCCCGGGCAACCACGGCTCCACCTTCGGCGGCAACCCGCTCGCCTGCGCTGCGGGTCTCGCCACCTTCGACGCCATCGTCGAAGACAAGCTCATGGACAATGCCATCGCCGTCGGCGAGGCGATCCGCAAGGGCATGGCCGAGGCACTCGCCGGCGAGGCCGGCGTGGTCGATATCCGCGGTCGCGGCCTGATGATCGGTATCGAGCTCGATCGCCCCTGTGGCGCGTTGATGGGGCGTGCTGCCGAGCAGGGCCTGCTGCTGTCGGTGACCGCCGAGCGTGTCATCCGCCTCCTGCCGGCGCTCACCTTCACCACCGCCGATGCCCAGACCCTGGTGTCGATGCTGGCGCCGATGATTCGCGACTTCCTCGCAAACGGCTGAGACTCGCCCATGAGTTCGATCAAGCACTATCTGCAGTTCAAGGATTTCACCCGCGAGGAATACGACCACGTGTTCCGCCGCGCCAAGTGGATCAAGGACAAGTTCAAGCGCTACGAGCCCTACCATCCGCTGTTCGACCGCACCCTGGTGATGATCTTCGAGAAGGCCAGCACGCGCACGCGGCTTTCCTTCGAAGCCGGCATGCACCAGCTCGGCGGCTCGGCGATCTACCTCAACACACGCGACTCGCAGCTCGGTCGCGGCGAACCCGTCGAGGACGCCGGCCAAGTCATCTCGCGCATGAGCGACCTGGTGATGATCCGCACCTACGAGCAGGAGATCGTCGAGCGCTTCGCGGCCAACTCGCGGGTGCCGGTCATCAACGGCCTGACCAACGAATACCACCCCTGCCAGATCCTCGCCGACATCTTCACCTTCATCGAGCATCGCGGTTCGATCCAGGGCAAGACCGTGGCCTGGGTGGGCGACAGCAACAACATGTGCAACACCTGGCTGCAGGCGGCCGAGGTGCTCGACTTCAACGTTCATGTATCGACGCCCCCGGGCTACGAAGTCGAGCCCGAGCGCGCCGGGCTTTACGGCACCAACAACTTCGAGCAGTTCGCCGATCCGCTCGAGGCCTGCAAGGGTGCCGACCTGGTCACCACCGACGTGTGGACCTCGATGGGCTTCGAAGCCGAGAACGAAGAGCGCATGAAAGCCTTCGCCGACTGGTGTGTCGATGCCGAGATGATGTCGGTTGCGCACAAGGACGCCGTCTTCATGCACTGCCTGCCCGCGCACCGTGGCGAGGAAGTCACTGCCGAGGTGATGGACGGCCCGCAGTCGGTGGTGTGGGACGAGGCCGAAAACCGCCTCCATGCGCAGAAGGCGCTGATGGAATACCTGATGCTCGGCCGCATCGAAAACTGACCCCCGCAACACTCACGGCATGCACGGGCGTGCGTGCCGGCAACACAGCAGGAAACAGGAAAACAGCATGAGCGACGTCAGCAAAGTTGTGCTCGCCTACTCGGGCGGGCTGGACACTTCGGTCATCCTGAAGTGGCTGCAGGACACCTACCAGTGTGAAGTGGTCACCTTCACCGCCGACCTCGGCCAGGGCGAGGAGCTCGAACCCGCGCGCACCAAGGCGCTCAAGTTCGGCATCAAGCCCGAGAACATCTTCATCGACGACCTGCGCGAGGAGTTCGTGCGCGACTTCGTCTTCCCGATGTTCCGCGCCAACACCATCTACGAAGGCGAATACCTGCTCGGCACCTCGATCGCCCGCCCGCTCATCGCCAAGCGCCAGATCGAGATCGCGCGCGCCACCGGCGCCGAGGCCGTCTCCCACGGCGCCACCGGCAAGGGCAACGACCAGGTCCGCTTCGAGCTTGGCTACTACGCGCTGATGCCGGGCGTGAAGGTGATCGCGCCGTGGCGCGAGTGGGACCTGCTGTCGCGCGAGAAGCTGCTCGCCTACGCCGAGAAGCACGGCATCCCCATCGAGATGAAGCACAAGCAGGGCGGCTCGCCCTACTCGATGGATGCCAACCTGCTGCACATCTCCTTCGAAGGCCGCCATCTCGAAAACCCCGCCGCCGAGGCCGAGGAGTCCATGTGGCGGTGGACGGTGTCGCCGGAAGCCGCGCCCGACGCCGCGGAATACGTCGACCTCGAATTCGAGCATGGCGACCTGGTCGCCATCAACGGCACCCGCATGAAGGCGCACGAGCTGCTCGCCAGGCTCAACGAGCTCGGCGGCAAGCACGGCGTCGGGCGCCTGGACCTGGTGGAAAACCGCTACGTCGGCATGAAGAGCCGCGGCTGCTATGAGACCCCGGGCGGCACCATCCTGCTGCGCGCCCACCGCGCCATCGAATCGATCACGCTCGACCGCGAAGTCGCCCATCTCAAGGACGACCTCATGCCGCGCTACGCCAGCATGATCTAC
>JAKLLJ010000286.1 GCA_023150215.1 Thauera sp.
GGCGCGACGGACGCGCTATACTTCGATCGCCTTCATTTTAGACGGATGTTTGCATGGGAACCCTGTCGGATCTGTTGTCGCTCGCGCACGAGCGCGCCGAAAGCCTAGGGCTGCCCTACCAGGGCGCGCTCACGCCGGCCGAGACCTGGCAGGTGCTGCAGCTCGCGCCGGGCGCCAAGCTCGTGGACGTGCGCACGCGCGCGGAACTCGACTGGGTCGGGCGGGTGCCCGACGCGGTCGAGATCGAGTGGAAGACCTATCCTTCGATGCAGGAAAACCCCAACTTCCTCGTCCAGCTCAAGCATCAGGTCGACCCCGAGGCGTTGGTGCTGTTCCTGTGCCGCTCCGGCGTGCGCTCGGACTCCGCCGCGCGGTTGGCGGGCAGCGCGGGCTACGCGAACTGCTACAACGTTCTCGAAGGTTTCGAGGGCGACAAGGACGCCAACAATCAGCGCAACCGCATTGGTGGCTGGCGTCATGCCGGCCTGCCCTGGTACCAGGGCTAGGCGCAACAACTACTTACCCGACCCTGTACGGCGTGTGCCGAACCCGCAGCCGACTGCAGGGTCCGAAGCCCGTAACCCGGGGATTTGTCCCCGACGGACCCGGATCAGGAATCATGCAAGTCTCGACCATCAGTTTCGATCGCTTCAACGTGCTCGCCGACAATGAGGCGCAGGAGCGCATCCGTGCCGCCCGCGCGCGTCTCGGCGAGCGTGCGGTGCTGCTCTGCCACCACTACCAGCGTGCAGATGTCTATCAGCACGCCGACCTCACCGGCGACTCGCTCAAGCTCGCCCGCCTGGCCTCGCAGACCGACGCCGAATACATCGTGTTCTGCGGCGTGCACTTCATGGCCGAGGTCGCCGACATCCTGTCCAAGCCCAGCCAGATGGCCATTCTGCCCGACCTCGCCGCCGGCTGTTCGATGGCCGACATGGCGAGCCTCGCCAAGGTCGAGCGCTGCTGGCGCGAGCTCGCCGAGGTGCTCGACAAGCCTGATGAGGTGATCACCCCGGTGACTTACATCAACTCCGCCGCCGACCTCAAGGCCTTCTGCGGCGAGCACGGCGGCATCGTGTGCACCTCGACCAATGCGCCAGTCATCCTCGACTGGGCGTTCTCGAGGCGCGAGAAGGTGCTGTTTTTCCCCGACCAGCACCTCGGGCGCTGGACCGGCTTCAAGAAAGGCATCCCGCTCGACGCAATGGTGGTGTGGGATCCCGATCTCGAGTACGGCGGCCTCACGCCCGAGCAGATCCGCAAGGCGAAGATCCTGCTGTGGAAGGGGCACTGCTCGGTGCACCAGATGTTCCAGCCGGTGCACATCGAGCGCTGGCGCGAGAAGCACCCGCAGGGCTTTGTCATCTCCCACCCTGAGAGCATGCTTGAGGTGTGCCAGAAATCCGATTACGTCGGCTCCACCGAATTCATCCTCAACACCATCACCAACGCGCCGCCCAACACTCACTGGTTGGTGGGCACCGAGCTCAACCTGGTGAGCCGGCTGGCCGAGGAGATGAAACCGCAGGGCAAGGTGGTGCAGTTCATGGCGCCGACCGTGTGCATGTGCTCGACCATGCAGCGCATCGACCCGCAGCACCTGGCGTGGACGCTGGAGAACCTCGCCGAGGGCAAGGTGGTGAACCAGATCAAGGTGCCGGCGCACGAGGCCGAGCTCGCCCGCATCGCGCTCGACCGCATGCTCGCGGTCTCCTGATCAATCGAGCGCGCCGCGGGTGGCCATGACGCTCCGGATCTGCAGCTACAACATCCACAAGGGCTTCTCGCAGTTCAACCGCCGCATGGTGGTGCACGAACTGCGCGAGCGCCTGCGCAGCCTCGACGCCGACCTCGTTTTCCTGCAGGAGGTGCAGGGCCTGCACCTTCGTCATCCGGTGCGCCACCCCGACTGGCCGGCTGAGCCGCAGCACGAGTTCCTCGCCGAGGATGCCTGGCAACAGACCGCCTACGGCGGCAACGCGATCTACGACCATGGCCACCACGGCAACGCCATCCTCAGCCGCCACCTCATCCTCAGCACCGCCAACCAGGATGTCTCCGACCACCGCTTCGAGCGCCGCGGGCTGCTGCACTGCGAGGTGCAGTTGCCCGAGCTGGAACGCCCGGTGCACTGCGTCTGCGTCCATCTCGGCCTGATGGCGGGCAGCCGGCGGCGGCAGATGATGGCGCTCGCCGAGCGCATGGAACAGCTCGCGCCGGGCGACACGCCGCTGATCATCGCCGGCGACTTCAACGACTGGCGTAATCACGCCGACCAGTTGCTCGGGTACCGGCTCGGGCTCGCCGAGGCGTTCGGCAGCGGGCGTGGGCGGCCGGCGCGCAGCTTCCCGAGCGTGCTGCCCTTCTTTCGCCTCGACCGCATCTACGTGCGTGGCTTCCGCGTGCGCCAGGCGCAGGTCCATTACGGTGCGCCCTGGGCACAGATCTCCGACCACGCCGCGCTCACCGCCGACCTGGAGCCGGTGTCCTGATGCAATTCGTGGCCGGCAACGCGGTCACGCTGCTGGAGAACGGCGAGCAGTATTTTCCCGCGCTGGAGGCCGCGATCGATGGCGCCGAGCGCGAGGTCTTCCTGCAAAGCTATATCTTCGAGGATGACGGCACCGGTGCGCGCATCACCGCCGCGCTGTGCCGCGCCGCCGCGCGCGGGGTGGCGGTGCGGGTGATGGTCGACGGCTTCGGCGGGCGTAGCTTCGTCGCCAACTTGATGCCGCGCCTGCGCGCGGCGGGCGTGCAGGTGCTGATCTACCGTCGCGAGCTGCGTCCCTTGTCGCTGCGCCGCCACCGCCTGCGCCGGCTGCACCGCAAGGTGGTGGTGGTCGATGGGCGCGAGGCCTTCGTCGGCGGCATCAATGTGGTGGACGATTTCGATGCCGGCCTGCTGGCGCACCCGCGCTACGACTACGCAGTGCGCGTCGAGGGGCCGCTGCTGGCGCCGATCGTCGCCTCGGCGCAGCGCCTGTGGCGGCTGGTGGCGTGGGCGAGCTTCCGCCGCCGCGAGTCGCAGCCGCCGCTGGCGCCGCCGCACATCGAGCCTGCAGGAACGATCCGTGCCGCCTTCGTGGTGCGCGACAACCTGCGCTTCCGGCACGCGATCGAGGATGCTTACCTGGAGGCGCTGGCGGCGGCGCGCGACGAGATCGTCATCGCCAACGCCTACTTCTTTCCCGGGCGGCGTTTTCGCCAGGCCCTGCTCGATGCGTCCGCGCGCGGCGTGCGGGTGGTGCTGCTGCTGCAGGGTGTGTCCGACCATCCGCTGCAGGTGTACGCGACGCGCGCGCTTTACCCGATCTTTCTCGCCGCCGGCATCCGCTTGTTCGAATACCACCGCAGCCACCTGCACGCCAAGGTGGCGGTGATCGATCGGCAGTGGGCGACCGTGGGCTCCAGCAACATCGACGCCTTCAGCCTGCTGCTGGCGCGCGAGGCGAACGTGTTCGTCGACGACGAGGGTTTTGCCGCACGCCTGCGCGCCAGCCTCGAGGCGGCGATCTGCGCGGGCGCGCGCGAGCTGAAATCCTCCGACTGGCAGCGCCTGCCGCTGCTGCGCCGCGGCCTCAGCTGGCTCGCGTACCAGCTCGTCCGCCTCGCGATCGGCCTTGCCGGCTTCGGGCGGGCGCACTGACGTCAGTGCGACACCAGCGCGAATGCCCGGCGCCGAGTTCGCGGCTGCCGCCGCTCCTACATGGGGGCGGGTTTGCGTAGGAGCGCCGGAAGGCGCGAACCGGGGTGGTGGCTCGGCGTTACCCGGGTCGATCGCTGCGCCGCCGTGTTCGCGACTTCAGCCGATCAGGCGGCGGTGCTCGATCTTGGTGCAGCGGTCGCTCACCACCTTCAGCCCGGCCGCGGCCGCCTTGGCTGCAGCCTCGGGCGCCACCACGCCGAGCTGCATCCACACGCATGCCGCGCCCGCCGCGATCGCTTCCTCGACCACCGCCATCGCCTCGGCAGGCTTGCGGAACACATCGACGATGTCGATCTTCTCCGACACCGCGTGCAGGCTGGGATAGCACTTCTGCCCGAGCACCTCCTCGTAGGCCGGATTGACCGGGATGATGGTGTAGCCGGCACGCTGCAGGTAGTGCGCGACCTCGTGGCTGGGGCGCTCTGGCTTGGCCGAGATGCCGACCACCGCGATCGTGCGCGCCTGCTGCAGCAGGCTGCGGATGGCCTCGGTCTGGGTGCTGATGTCGTTCGGGTGCATGGAATCTCCTCTTGTGAAAGCGCCGCTCAAGTTCCTGTCTTCCTTGTGAACGCCTTTCGTTGCGCGTGGCGGATGGATGTTCAGAAGAAGCCGTCGGCCACCACCTGGC
>JAKLLJ010000287.1 GCA_023150215.1 Thauera sp.
CAGCGGTGTACGCACCTTGACCTCGTCCACACCGAGGACCTCGATCAGCTCCACAGCATCTTCGTCGAGCAGGCTGCCTGCTTCGATCGCGGTCTCCTGGCTGTCCGGGTTGACCACATCCTCGATGCAGACGCGACCGAGGATGCGCTCGCGCAGCGGCTCGACCACTTCGCCACCCTCGATCAAGGCCTTCATGTTGAAGCCCTCGCGGGTGCCGCAGTCATCCTCGATGACCACCAGATCCTGCGTCACGTCGACCAGTCGACGGGTCAGGTAGCCGGAGTTCGCGGTCTTCAGCGCCGTATCGGCCAGGCCCTTGCGGGCGCCGTGGGTCGAGATGAAGTACTGCAGAACGTTGAGGCCTTCGCGGAAGTTGGTCGTGATCGGCGTCTCGATGATCGAGCCGTCCGGCTTGGCCATCAGGCCGCGCATGCCGGCGAGCTGGCGGATCTGGGCGGCGGAACCGCGCGCACCCGAGTCGGCCATCATGTAGATCGCGTTGAAGGACTCCTGCTCGACGTCGTGCGCAACCGGCGCCACGGCGTTCGGTCCGGGCGCATAGACCTGCTTCCAGAACATGTCACGCGGCACACCCTTGAAGCGATCCTGGGCCTTCTCCTTGCCGAGCTGCTCCATCATCGCCTTGGCCACCTGGTCGCCGCAGCGACCCCAGATGTCCACGACCTTGTTGTAGCGCTCGCCATCGGTGACCAGACCGGAGGTGTACTGCTGGGCGATCTCCTTGACCTCGCTTTCGGCGGCACGGATCAGCTCATGCTTGGCATTGGGCACCAGCATGTCCTTGACCGCGATCGACAGACCGGCACGCGTCGCCAGGCCGTAGCCATACTGCATCAGCTTGTCGGCGAAGATCACCGTCGCACGCAGGCCGCAACGGCGGAAGGAGGCATTGATCAGCCTGGAGATCTCCTTCTTCTTCAACGGCTTGTCGATCACGCTGAAGGGCAGGCCCGCGGGCAGGATCTCGGACAGGATGGCGCGCCCGGCGGTGGTGTTGTGGCGCACGATCTTCTCGATGCGCTCGCCATTGGGGCCGAGATCGGCCTCCTTCAGGCGCACCGTGATGCGCGCATGGAGCGCGATCTGGCCGGACTCGTAGGCGCGCTTCACTTCCGACA
Source organism: Thauera sp. (assembly GCA_023150215.1). Lineage (GTDB taxonomy): Bacteria > Pseudomonadota > Gammaproteobacteria > Burkholderiales > Rhodocyclaceae > Thauera. Next base: position 1,140 of record JAKLLJ010000287.1, read on the forward strand.
CGTCGGCGAAGATCATGCCCTCGCCCGCCACGTTAACCCCTTCACGGGTGGCGTAGTACAGGCCCAGCACGATGTCCTGCGACGGCACGATGATCGGCTCGCCGTTGGCGGGCGACAACACGTTGTTGGAGGCCAGCATCAGGGTGCGGGCTTCCATCTGCGCCTCGAGCGACAGCGGAACGTGGACGGCCATCTGGTCGCCGTCGAAGTCGGCGTTGAACGCGACGCAGACGAGCGGGTGGAGCTGGATCGCCTTGCCTTCGATCAGCACCGGCTCGAAGGCCTGGATGCCGAGACGGTGCAGGGTCGGGGCGCGGTTGAGCATGACCGGATGCTCGCGGATCACCTCTTCGAGGATGTCCCACACCACCGGCTCCTGTGTCTCCACCATCTTCTTCGCCTGCTTGATGGTCGTCGCCAGCCCCATCAGCTCGAGCTTGTTGAAGATGAAGGGCTTGAACAACTCGAGCGCCATCAGCTTGGGCAGGCCGCACTGGTGCAGCTTGAGCGTCGGGCCGACGACGATGACCGAACGGCCCGAGTAGTCGACACGCTTGCCGAGCAGGTTCTGGCGGAAACGACCGCCCTTGCCCTTGATCATGTCGGCCAGCGACTTGAGCGGACGCTTGTTCGCACCGGTCATGGCCTTGCCGCGGCGACCGTTGTCGAGCAACGAGTCGACCGCCTCCTGCAGCATGCGCTTTTCGTTGCGCACGATGATGTCGGGCGCCTTGAGTTCGAGCAGGCGCTTCAAGCGGTTGTTGCGGTTGATGACGCGGCGATAGAGGTCGTTGAGGTCCGAGGTCGCGAACCGGCCGCCGTCCAGCGGCACCAGCGGACGCAGGTCGGGCGGCAGCACCGGCAACACCTGCAGCACCATCCACTCGGGCTTGATGCCCGACTGCTGGAAAGCCTCGAGCACCTTCAGGCGCTTGGAGAACTTCTTGATCTTGGCTTCGGAGTTGGTGGTCTCGAGGTCGCCGCGCAGCTTCTCGGCCTCGAGGTCGATGTCCAGCGAACGCAGCAGCGAGCCGATGCCTTCGGCACCCATCACCGCGTCGAATTCGTCGCCGTATTCCTCGACCTTGGCGAGGTAGTCGTCTTCGGTCAGCAACTGGCCGCGGTTGAGCGGGGTCATGCCCGGCTCGACGACGACGAAGGCTTCGAAGTACAGCACGCGCTCGATGTCGCGCAGGGTCATGTCGAGCACCATGCCGAGACGGCTCGGCAGGCTCTTCAGGAACCAGATGTGGGCGACCGGCGAGGCAAGCTCGATGTGGCCCATGCGCTCGCGGCGCACTTTCGACAGCGTCACCTCGACACCGCACTTCTCGCAGATCACGCCACGGTGCTTGAGGCGCTTGTACTTGCCGCACAGGCACTCGTAGTCCTTCACCGGGCCGAAGATCTTGGCGCAGAACAGGCCGTCGCGCTCGGGCTTGAAGGTACGGTAGTTGATGGTCTCGGGCTTCTTGACCTCACCGTAGGACCAGGAGCGGATCTTGTCCGGCGACGCGAGGCCGATGGTGATCGCGTCGAACTCTTCCTCGTTGGGCAGGGTTTGCTTGAACAGGTCAGCGAGCAGGCTTTTCATGGTTCACTCCATCCGGGCCGCCGCATCGTGTGCGGCGGCCGCGGGATTCAATCGCAGGCGGTTTTCAGGGAAGGAAGCGTGCAACTCAGCCGCGGTCGAGATCGATGTCGATCGCGAGCGAGCGGATTTCCTTCACCAGCACGTTGAAGGACTCCGGCATCCCGGAATCGATCTTGTGCTCGCCCTTGACGATGTTTTCGTACACCTTGGTCCGGCCGGTCACGTCGTCGGACTTGACCGTCAGCATCTCCTGCAGCGTGTAGGCGGCGCCGTAGGCTTCCAGCGCCCACACTTCCATCTCGCCGAAGCGCTGGCCGCCGAACTGCGCCTTGCCGCCCAGCGGTTGCTGTGTGACGAGCGAGTAAGGGCCGGTCGAACGCGCGTGCATCTTGTCGTCGACCAGGTGGTGCAGCTTCAGCACATGCTTGTAGCCCACGGTGACCTGGCGCTCGAAGGCCTCGCCGGTGCGGCCGTCGTAGAGAGTGACCTGGCCGCCGGTGGGCAGGCCCGCCAGTTCCAGCATCTCGCGGATCTCCTCTTCCTTCGCACCGTCGAACACCGGGGTCGCGAAGGGCACGCCCTTCTTCAGGTTCGAGGCCAGTTCCAGCACCTCGCCGTCGCTCAGCGATGCGACGTCCTCGTGACGACCGTTGCTGTTGTAGACCTGCTCGAGGAAGCCGCGCACCTCCTGTGCAGAGGCATGCGCCTGCAACATCCTGTCGATCTGCTTGCCCAGGCCCTTGGCCGCCCAGCCCAGGTGGGTCTCGAGGATCTGGCCGATGTTCATCCGCGACGGCACGCCGAGCGGGTTCAGCACGATGTCGAGCGGGGTGCCGTCTTCCATGTAGGGCATGTCTTCGACCGGAACGATCTTCGACACCACGCCCTTGTTGCCGTGGCGACCGGCCATCTTGTCGCCGGGCTGCAGGCGGCGCTTCACCGCCAGGTACACCTTGACCATCTTCTGCACCCCCGGCGGCAGTTCGTCGCCCTGGGTGAGCTTCTTCTTCTTGATCTCGAACGCCTGCTCGAAGTCCTTGCGAGTGTTCTCGAGACCTTCGCGCACCGCTTCGAGCTGCACCGCCAGGGTCTCGTCGGCGAGACGGATGTCGAACCAGTGGTAGAGCTCCAGACCGTCGAGATAGGCGTCGTTGAGCGCAGTGCCCTTGGCGAGCTTCTTCGGACCACCGTTGGCCACCTGGCCCACGATCATGCGGCGGATACGCGCGAAGGCGTCGCGCTCGACGATGCGCATCTGGTCGGCGAGGTCGGTCTTGAAGCTGCGCAGCTGGTCGTCGATGATCGACTGCGCGCGCTTGTCGCGCTCGATGCCCTCGCGAGTGAACACCTGCACGTCGATCACGGTGCCGACCATGCCCGAAGGCACGCGCAGCGAGGTGTCCTTCACGTCGGAGGCCTTCTCGCCGAAGATCGCGCGCAGCAGCTTTTCTTCGGGGGTGAGCTGGGTCTCGCCCTTGGGCGTGACCTTGCCGACGAGGATGTCGCCCGGCTTCACGCGGGAGCCGATCATGATGATGCCGCTCTCGTCGAGATTGCGCAGGAAGCTCTCGCTGATGTTGGGGATGTC
>JAKLLJ010000288.1 GCA_023150215.1 Thauera sp.
GGTGCTGCAGGAGATCGTCGACGCCGGCGGCGACGAGTTCGTCGAGGTCGAGGAAGAAGGCTCGCAGGAACAGGCCTGATCCTCAGCGAAGGGGGCCCGCGGGGCCCCTTTTGCAATCCGGGCGCATGCGGCACGCTGCGCACCGCAAGATTCACGATGTCGTGCCCGGCGTCGTTCGCCGCCCGGCGCGGCGTCCGCAATTCGGGCGCCAGGCCCGAGTCGCAAACCCGCACGTCAAACCGAATACATTCAGGAGTTAGCATGGCGGAAATCACCGCAAGCATGGTCAAGGAACTGCGCGAGAAGACCGACGCGCCGATGATGGAATGCAAGAAGGCGCTGGCCGAAGCGGCTGGCGACATGGTCAAGGCCGAAGAGATCCTGCGCGTCAAGCTCGGCAACAAGGCCTCCAAGGCCGCCGCCCGCATCGCCGCCGAAGGCATTGTGGGCATCAATATCGCGGCCGACGGCAAGCTCGGCTCGATCCTCGAAGTCAATTGCGAGACCGACTTCGTCGCCAAGAACGACGACTTCCTGGCGCTCGTGCAGAACTGCGGCGAGCTGGTTTCCAGCAAGAATCCGGCCGACGTCGCCGCCCTGTCGGCGCTGCCGCTGGGCGAGGGTACGGTCGAATCGACGCGCACTGCACTGGTGGGCAAGATCGGCGAGAACATGAGCATCCGCCGCTTCGTCCGCATGGAAGCCCAGGGCAAGCTGTTCTCCTACATCCATGGTGGCGCCAAGATCGGTGTGCTGCTGGACCTGGTCGGCGGCGACGAGCAGCTCGGCAAGGACATCGCGATGCACATCGCGGCGTCCAAGCCGAAGGCGCTGGACGCCTCGGGCGTGTCGCAGGATCTGATCGATGCCGAGCGCCGCATCGCGATCGAAAAGGCCCGTGCCGACAACAAGCCCGAAGCGATGCTGGAGAAGATCGCCGACGGCACCGTGCAGAAGTTCCTGAAGGATGTGACGCTGCTCGCCCAGGTGTTCGTGAAGGCCGAGGACGGCAAGCAGACCATCGAGCAGCTGCTCAAGGCCAAGGGGGCTTCGGTCGCCGGCTTCACGCTGTACATCGTCGGCGAAGGCATCGAGAAGAAAGTGACCGACTTCGCTGCAGAAGTCGCGGAACAGGCCGCTGCTGCCGCCAAGAAGTAAGGAGAAGATCGTGTCCGCCGCCTACAAGCGCATCCTGCTCAAGCTTTCCGGCGAAGCCCTCATGGGCGACGACGCCTACGGCATCAACGAGGATGTCGTCACCCGCATCGTCTCCGAGGTTGCCGAGATCACCCGTCTCGGTGTCCAGGTCGGCGTGGTGATCGGCGGCGGCAACATCTTCCGTGGCATGAAGGGCGCGGCTTCCGGCATGGACCGCGCCACCGCCGACTACATGGGTATGCTCGCCACGGTGATGAACGCGATGGCCCTTGCCGACGCGATGCGCCGCATGGACGTCCAGGCCCGTGTGCAGTCGGCGCTGCGCATCGACCAGGTGGTCGAGCCTTACATTCGCGGCCGTGCGATCCGTCACCTCGAGGAAGGCCGCGTGGTGATCTTTGCCGCCGGCACCGGCAACCCGTTCTTCACCACCGATACCGCCGCCGCGCTGCGCGGCGCCGAGATCGGCGCACAGATCGTGCTCAAGGCGACCAAGGTCGATGGGGTGTATACCGCCGACCCGAAGAAAGACCCGCTGGCCCAGCGCTACCATCGCATCAGTTTCGACGAGGCGATCGGGCGCAACCTTCAAGTGCTCGATTCCACTGCGTTCGCGCTGTGCCGCGACCAGAAACTGCCCATCAACGTGTTTTCGATCTTCAAGCCCGGCGCGCTCAAGCGCGTGGTGATGGGCGAGGACGAAGGCACGCTGGTCCATTCCTGACCTCCGGAGAGTGCTTGCATGATTCCCGAACTCAAGAAGAACATCGAGCAGAAGATGCAAAAGTCGGTCGAGGCGCTCAAGAGCGACCTCGCCAAGGTGCGTACCGGTCGTGCCCACACCGGCCTGCTCGACCACGTGATGGTCGACTACTATGGTTCGATGGTGCCGGTGAACCAAGTCGCCAACATCACCCTGATCGATGCCCGCACGATCGGCGTGCAGACCTGGGAAAAGCCGATGCTCGGCAAGGTCGAGCGCGCGATCCGCGACAGCGATCTCGGTCTCAACCCGGCGAATATGGGCGAGTTGCTGCGCGTGCCGATGCCGGCCCTGACCGAGGAACGTCGCCGCGACCTCACCAAGGTGGTGCGCCACGAGGGCGAAAATGCCAAGATCGCCATTCGCAACCTGCGCCGCGATGCCAATCAGCAGCTCAAGGACGCGGTCAAGGACAAGGCGATCTCCGAGGACGACGAGCGCCGTGGCGAGGAAGAGGTGCAGAAGCTGACCGACAAGTACGTCGTCGAGATCGACAAGCTGCTTTCCCAGAAAGAGCAGGAACTGATGCAGATCTGATCCGCTCCGGATCGGCTGCGCTCACCACAGGCACGACAGGAGACGGACATGGTCGGAGGGTTGTTCAGGAGTTCCACTCGCGACATTCCCGACGTCTCGGAGGTGCCTGAGCACATCGCCGTGATCATGGACGGCAATGGACGCTGGGCGCGCAAGCGGCTGCTGCCGCGCGTGGCGGGGCATGCGCGCGGCGTGGACGCACTGCGTGCGACGGTCCGTGGCTGCAAGGATCGCGGCGTCCGCTTCCTGACCGTGTTCGCGTTCAGTTCCGAGAACTGGCGCAGACCGCAGGAAGAAGTGTCTTTCCTCATGCAGCTCTTTCTCAAGTCGCTGCAAAAGGAGATCCGCCGCATGCACGAAAACGACATGCGTTTCCGGGTGATCGGAGACCTGTCGAAATTCGATGCACGACTGGTCGACATGATTCGCGAGGCGGAGGCGCTCACGGCCGACAATGGCGGGCTCAACTTCACGGTCGCTGCCAACTATGGCGGTCGATGGGACATTCTCGATGCGATGTCGCGGCTGATGACGCGCGATCCGCAGCGCCGGGAGCGTTTTACCGAGGAGGAGCTCGCCTCCGAGCTGTCGATGAACTTCGCGCCCGAGCCGGATCTCTTCATACGGACCGGGGGCGAAAAGCGGATCAGCAATTTCCTGCTCTGGCAACTGGCCTACACCGAGCTCTACTTCACCGACGCGCTGTGGCCCGACTTCGACGTCGATGCGCTCGATGCGGCCATTGCGTCCTACCAGGCCCGGGAGCGCCGCTTCGGGCGCACCAGCGAACAGCTCAAGACCCGGTCCGGGGAGTAGGCGCCGATGTTGAAGGATCGTGTCGTCACCGCAGTCGCACTGCTGGCGGGGCTGTTGGGGGCGGTCTTCCTGCTGCCGCCGGTGCTCTGGTTGATCCTGTGCGCAGCGCTGTGCGGGGCCGCAGCCTGGGAGTGGGGCGCGCTGGCGCGCTTCGAGCGCGCGCTGCGCTTGTCGACGGCGATCGCCTTTGCCGTCGCCAGCGCCTTCCTCGGCTGGAGTGCCGGGCTCGCGGACGGTCATGTGGGCGGTGCTGTCGCGCTCGTGCCGCTGCATGTGTTCAGTGCGCTGTTCTGGGTGTTCGCGGTGCCGTTCTGGCTGCGCGGCAAGTGGGTGCTCTCCAACCCGATGCTGGCCTCGCTGGTCGGTTTCGTCGTGCTTGTTCCGACTGCGCTCGCCATGATGCAGCTGCGCGTGATGGGGCCGTGGGTGCTGCTCGGCACGATGGCGGTGGTCTGGGTTGCAGATATCGCTGCCTACTTCACTGGCAAGGCCATCGGGCGGCACAAGCTCGCCCCCTCGATCAGCCCCGGCAAGACCTGGGAGGGCGCCGCAGGCGCTGCGCTGGCGGTGCTGCTTTTCGGCTTCGGCGTGCTCGGTGTGCTCGGCGCCACGCCGGAAACCGGTTTGGCGCCGGTCGTGCTCGTGCTGCTGGCATGGACGGCAGTGAGCATCATCGGCGACTTGTTCGAATCCCTGCTCAAGCGCCAGGCGGGGCTCAAGGACAGCGGAAGCATTCTGCCGGGGCACGGCGGCATCCTCGATCGCATCGACAGTCTCACCTCCACGCTTCCCCTGGTGGCGCTCGGCACGGTATGGCTCGCGCGCTGAACGCGCGCTGAAGCGTGCCGCCCACCTGTCACGGAACCCTTTCATGCCTCACCCCGCTCCTCAGCGCCTGACCATCCTGGGCGCATCCGGCTCGATCGGCCAAAGCACGCTCGATGTCGTCGCCCGCCATCCGGACCGTTTCCAGGTCCACGCCCTCAGTGCTTATCGTCAGCACGACAAGCTTTTTGAGCAGTGCATGCGCTTC
>JAKLLJ010000289.1 GCA_023150215.1 Thauera sp.
ACGAACAGCAGTGCTGACCACAGATCGGGATAGAGGCTGAGCCAGTCGAAGATGTTCGGGTCGAGCACCCGGGCGTAGAGAAGCCCGGTCGCGGCGCCATGCAGCCGATATTCGCGCTCCTGGCGGTAGCGGAAGCGGTACGGCCGCTGCAACGGGCCGTGCCAGGGGTGCCAGATCGTGCCGTCTGCGTACTCCACATGCAGATCCACGGCAATCTTGCCGATGTCGTGTAGAAGAGCGGCGTAGGCGGTGCCGGCGGTCCAGGCTTCCGCCTGGGCGGCCTGGGCCTCCGGCGTGGTGCCGGCAGGCAGCAGGTGCGACTGCCGCAGCTTGAGCGCGTAGGCGACGATCTCCAGACCGTGGTCCAGCATGCCGCCCGGATAGGCGTGGTGATGCGCTTCCGAGGCGGGAAACTGCTGGACCAGTTCGGCGTAGCGTTCCAGCGGTGCGAGGTAGAGCGTGGCGAACTGTCGCCGGGAGAGCGAGGTGCGCTGCCAGATGTGCTCCAGCAGTTTCTGGCGCCGCGGCGTGGCCAGCAGTGCCGCCGCCGACTGCGGCCGCGTCAGCCCTTTGGACGCATCGGCAGGGCCGGACGACGAGGTACCAGTCGATGGTGGCGTCTTTTTGCGCTGGAACAGCGTGAGCATGGTGGCGATCCCTGTGGTCGTGGCGGGAAGGAGGGTCTTTTGGCCTTTTGGCCTTTTCGGGTAGGGCCTTTCCCCTTGCTCCCCTTCCATTGCCCCTTCCTAGCCTTTCCACCCCTACCGGAACCGTTTGGGTATATGACAGCCACGCTCGTCCAACTACAGCCAATGCGGTGTTGGCCCTTTCCGGATTGAGGGCGGAAGGCTGGCTGTGCCGCGCCTACGATGAGATCTTTCTCACTGCAGGCCCGACATCATGCTCGACGCGCTGAAACAGGATATGTCCGGACGTGCGCCGGTTGACGTGGTAAGGAATTATCCTTACATTGAAGGTGTCGCTACTGAGAGCAGGAGCTTGGCCATGTCCAGCATCCACGAACTCGCCACACTTACGTCAAAGGGACAGATCACCCTACCCAAGTCGATCCGGCAGGCGCTGGGCGTCGATACCGGCGGCAAGGTGGCATTCGAGCTGCGCGGCGGCGAAGTCGTCGTCACGCGCGCCGAGTTCGAACACGAAGATCCGGCGATCGGTGCATTCCTGGGGCTGCTGGAAGCCGACATCCGCGCCGGAAGGCACCTGCAGTCCTTGCCGGACGATCTCGCCCGCGCGATGTTGGCGAATGCCGGCCACGCCGTGAACCTCGATGAAGAGATCGATGGGGAAGTGGCGCTCTGATGGAGTGTCACGGCTGGACGCTGCTGTTCCACGAGGGTGTGGTCGAGCAGTTGCGCAAACTGCACGCGGCGGCGCAGCGGGCGGAGCGGAATGACCCACGGGGGTTCGCAGGCAACGCCAACGTCAAGTTGTTCCGCGCGCTGAGCCAGTTGATCATGGACGGTGTGCCGAGCGATCCGGCACGCGACGAGTTCCGTCAGGGCAACACCCTGGGACCTGCGTACCGGCATTGGCGACGTGCGAAGATCGGACGGCGGTTCCGCCTGTTCTTCCGCTATGACTCCAAGGCGAAGGTGATCGTCTACGCCTGGGTCAACGACGAGCAGACCCTGCGGTCGGCGGGCAGCAAGTCCGATCCGTATGCGGTCTTCGAGAAGATGCTGGGGCGGGGCAATCCGCCCGACGATTGGAACGCGTTGATGGCAGCCAGCCAGCAGGATTGGAGCAAAACGGAATAACTGGATCACGCATGTAGCAGGTGAGGCCCATGACCACGAAAACCCGTCCAGGTAATGCAGAGCGCCTCGGCCGCTGGCTGGGCGGGTTGTGGCGTGGGTTCATGCGTCAAGAACGAGGTGTGTCCGGTTGGCTGATTGCGCGAGGCATGCCAGCAGGTAGCGCCACGGCGCTGCTGTGGATCGTCAAGCTGGCCGTGCTTGGAGCACTGCTGTACGCCGCGTTCTGGATCGCGCTGCTGCTGGTGTTTGTCGTAGCTGCCGCTTGGACGGCTGGGCAAACCTCCACAGATCGCGAGGACGAGCATTCGTTCACGACGCTGGAGACACTCAGGAAGAAACCTGGGTATGACCCGAACCTCTACAACGACACATCGCACGAGATGTACGAGGAGGATTAAGGCCCAGGGCCTCCCTACTTCAGTTTGCTCGAGACTGCTCCAGCGCCTTTTCCGCCGGCGTTGCTTGCTCCTTTGGTGGCTTCCGAGAAGCTGTTTGCGATGGTTCCTGCGCGGATTCCAGCGCCGCCATCACGAAGTTGAGCAGCATGTCCCCGAAGGCGTTGTCGAGCCCGATCAGCGGATCGAAGTTGGCGTGCGGCCGGTTCCAGCCGAAGCCCGAGCCGTAGAGCGCGTCGAGGATCGTCGCGTCGATCCAGCGCGCGAGTTGGAACCAGAAGTCCACGAAGAACAGGGCGAACTGCACCACGCTCACGGTGACCACGGTCTTGAGGTCGTAGGTGCCGATCAGCAGCACCATCGGGATGCAGATCACCAACGCCATCTTGAGCAGGGCCAGCACCATGGGGAGGGCCTGGCGCACCACGTCCATCGCCGGGAAGTAGCCCAGGGACCCGATGGTCAGGCCGATGTCGCCGGCGGCGCGGGTGACGACGTTGGACACGGTCATGTCGACCTGCCCACCATAGTCCGAATAGATCGCGCCACGGTTGAGTTTTTGCTGGCGCGGCGAAGCGATCGCGCGGATCACCGAGTCGTTTACCTCGGCCTGGCTCAGGAAGCCCGCCCAGCCGGCCAGCCGCGTCAGCAAGCTGGGATCGACCTGGGCGAGCAGCCGCGCGCGCAGCCCTTGGCCGCCATCGGACCACCACTGCAGGCAAGTAGGATAGCCGCCTCCGCTGGGCACCTCGGCCAGCCCGGCATCGCGGGCGCTGTCGTAGGGCCAGGCGTCGCGTGGCGTCCTGGAGCGGTAGCTGTCGTAGAAACCCGGAGTGCCGGCGAAGTAGTTCGAGCCGATCCAGGTCACGTCGTGCATCTGCTCCTCGGTCAGGTTCGGCCGAGCCATGAACAGCCTGGCGCGCGCCGGCCCGTAGCAGTCGCGGGTGAAGTCGCTCACCTCCTGGGCCAGCACCGGGTCGTCGATGCGGGTAGCGTCGATGTCCATGCGGATCTGCCGCAGGTCCGTGCCGCACGGGATCGCCGCCACCGAGGCGCCGGTGATCGCGCGCGCGATCGCGTGCATCGCGAACCACCACACCGGCACCTTGGCCAACTGGTTGTTGATCGTGCTGAAGGACTGCGACCAGCCCGTGTCGGTCGGCTTGGGCACATTCACTTGGCACTGCGCCGAGCGCGAGCGGTCGTACTGGATCGTGTTGAAATCGACGTCGATGAACGGAATGCCGGCGAACATGATCACCACGATGGCGACGAACACGCGGTTCTCGATGCGCGCCGACGACAGCACGCCCTTGTTGCCCTCGTCCGCGCCTTCCGCGCGGGCCCTCAGCCACTCCTGGATCACGATGGCGAGGAACGGGAGGGCGAACACACCGCTGGCGACCAGCACCGCCCAGATGCCGTTGTGGACGATCCAAGAGACCAGCGTCAGGTAGTACTCCAGGTAGTCGGTCGTGAGGAGCGTCATCGCGAACCCGCATCACCCCGCCTGCATCAGCAGGCTTGCTTCCAGCACGAGCACGGCGACGATGGCCGCCATTTCCACGCGTAGCAGCCGCTTTCCGGCGACCCTGTCCGGCTCCCGCGCGCGCAGGCGCCGGCGCATCCACAGCCAGCCCCACACGGTCACGCCGTACAGCAGCAGCCGCCAGACGAGGAAGACGCCGGTGTGGGCGTCCATCCAGCGCTGCCAGTCGTCGATGCTGTCGGCCATGCGGATACCAGCCGCATTGATGGCGACGGCCGCAATCAGCAGCAGCACCGTCCACAGCAATGCCCGGCCGACGCGCCGATTGAACAGCCAGGGCCGGCGCCACCTGCCGGCACTCACGGGTTGCTCCCGCCGGACGGCGGCCGATTCAGTTGGTCGAGCCGGTTGCGCACCGGGTCACCCTCGTAGACGCCACGCGAACCGGCCGCGCGCGTGCCGTGGCGCTGGATGATCGCCATCGGCGAGTTGTTCGCCAACTCGCGGCGCAGTTCCAGCTCCGTCTTGAGGTTGTGGATCTCGCGGTCGAGGATGTCGCTCTCGTGGGTGACAGCCTTCTGGGCCAGTTCGTTGGCGGCCACGTTGGGCTCCTTGCGGCCGGTGAGCAGCGTG
>JAKLLJ010000028.1 GCA_023150215.1 Thauera sp.
GCTCAGGTAGTCCTCGCGAAAGCCGTCGTCGTCGGCATCATGGCCGGTCTGCGCCTCGGGGCGCGCGTTGAAGCCATCGCTGCGCTCATGGCCCGCGGTCAGGTTGTAGCGCAGGCGGTCGTTGCCGCCCGCCAGGGAGGCGCTGGCCTCGCGCGCGCCGTCGGTGCCGGCGCCGACGCGCGCCGAGGGCTGGAAGCCTGCGCGCCCCTTGCGGGTGAACACCTGGATCACGCCGCCCAGGGCATCCGCACCATACAGCGCGCTGCCCGGACCGCGCAGGATCTCGATGCGCTCGATGAGTTCGAGCGGGATCGTCTCCAACACCGGCGAGCCGCTGGTCGCGGAGCCGATCCGCACACCATCGACGAGCAGCAGGGTGTGCCCCGAGTTGGCGCCGCGGATGAAGATGCTGCCGCTCGAGCCCGGCCCGCCGTTGCGCGCCATCTGCACGCCGGGGCGCGAGGCGAGCAGGCCGAGCAGGCTGGAATGGCCCGCACGGGCGATCTCGTCGCGCTCGATCACATCCACGCTGGCGAGCGCGGCATCGGCGCTGATCGGCTGGCGGGTGGCGGTGACGACGACATGGCCGAGCTGGGCCTCGGCAGCGTTGGCGAACGATGCGGCGGAACAGGCGAGCGCGCACGCCGAAGCGAGCGCGGATGAGCGGATCTTCATGGTCGGGGACTCCCTTCGCCATGCCGCACGTCCCCGCACGCCATGGCAACTTCACATGGACGCACCGCAAGCCGGGTCGAACCGAAGAGAGCAGGAAAAAGCACCGCGCCCGTCGCCGCCACCCCGCGGCACATCCGCCAATTCGCGCTCCGGCCGGTCTCCGGGCTCGTGCGCTGTGCCGGCCAGATGGCCGGACGGGCGGGTCGCCTTCCCGGGACGAGGTCCCAGTGGCTGCATGACACGCCTTGCGCGCACTTACCGTTGCGGGGGCAGCACAGGCATTGCGGCCTCGATGAAGCGGGGCCGCGCACCTGTTTCCCGTTTAACCCTGGGCGAGAATCGCCCGCGGGCACCGATAACGCGTTGCCCCTTCCGGGGCAGTGGGGGCGAATGATACCGTACGGGGCGGTATCGTGCACCGCAATACGCGACGCGTCGGCGCAAGGTTGCCGAGCACCCTTCGCGCGGGGTGAGCGGAGGGCGTGAGGAAAGGTTCGCGGCTGCCGCCGCTCCTACATGGGGGCGGGCATCGCGGGTGGGCTGTAGGAGCGGCGGAAGCCGCGAACTTTTGCGCTTGCCCGACGCCCGACGCATCCACAACCGCCCACGCCCTGCACACCCGTCCGACACACCCGCCCTGCCCCTGCTGGAGACCGACCCACACCATGACTTGCGAACTGATCCTCGGCGGCGCGCGTTCGGGCAAGAGCCGCGAGGCCGAGCGCCGCGCTGCGGACGGCGGCCTGCCCGTCACCGTGATCGCCACCGCCGAGGCACTCGACGACGAGATGAGGGCGCGCATCCGCCGCCACCGGGCCGACCGCCCGGCGGCGTGGCACACCGTGGAAGCGCCGCTCGTGCTCGCCGACACGCTGCGCCGCGAGGCAGCGCCCGGGCGCTGCCTGATCGTCGATTGCCTGACGCTGTGGCTCACCAACCTGCTCGCCGACGCCCACACTCTGCCCGCCGGCGACGACGCCGAGGCCCTCCCGTTGTTCCGCCGCGAACGCGACGCGCTGCTCGCCACGCTACCGACGCTCCCCGGCCGCATCCTCCTCGTCGCCAACGAGGTCGGCCTCGGCCTGGTGCCGGAGACACCGCTCGGCCGCCTGTTCCGCGACGAGGCCGGGCGGCTCAACCAGGCGGTGGCCGCATTGTGCGGGCGGGTGGTGTTCGTCGCCGCGGGGCTGCCGCTCGTCCTCAAGCAGGGCTAAACTGCGCGATGCGATACGGATCGTCCCCCACGGAGACCGCAATGGGCCTGGCTGCCGAACGACACACGATGACGCTGGACGAGTTTCTCGCCTGGGAATCCACCCAGGCCGAGCGCTGGGAGTTTTTCGGCGGCGAGACCTTCATGATGGCGGGCGGCTCGGATGTGCACAACGCGATCAGTCTGAATGCCGCATTCAGCCTGCGCGCTGCCTTCCATGGCAAACCCTGCAACGTCTTCATGTCCGACGTCCGCCTGCACCTGGCGGAAACCGGCGACCTGTTCTACCCCGACGTCTTCGTCACCTGCTCCGAGGCCGACCGCGCCCGCCGCCAGCTCAAGGAAGATCCGCTGCTGATCGCCGAGGTGCTGTCGCCCTCGACCGAAGCCTACGACCGCGGCGACAAGTTCGCCGCCTATCGCCGATTTCCCGCCCTCGCCACGATCCTCTTCCTGTCGCAGGACCGCCCCCATGTCGAGTGCTACACCCGCGCCGACGCCGGCCGCTGGACGCTGACCGAGGCCAGCGGCGCCGACGCCACGCTCGCCCTGCCTGCGCTCGGCATCGAGCTCGCGCTCGCCGAACTCTACCGCGACCTCCCGGACGCGCCCGCCACCCCGCAAGCCACCGCGCCCGCCGCATGACCGCCTACGCCATCCTCCCGCCCGACACCCTGCTCGCCGCTGCAATCCAGCACAAAATCGACCGCAAGACCAAGCCGCTCGGCGCGCTCGGCCGGCTCGAGCCGCTCGCGCGCCAGATCGCGCTGATCCAGCAGACGCTCGAGCCCGAGATCCGTCAGCCGCACATCGTCGTCTTCGCCGGCGACCACGGCGCGGCGCGCGCCGGCGTGTCCGCGTTTCCGCAGGACGTGACCTGGCAGATGGTGGAGAACTTCCTCGCCGGCGGCGCCGCAATCAACGTGTTCACCCGCCAGATGGGACTCGGCCTCAGCGTCGTCGATGCCGGCGTCAATCACGACTTCGGCAAGCGCCCGGGGCTGATCGATGCCAAGGTCGCCCACGGCACGGCCAGTTACATCGAGCAGCCGGCGATGACCGCGGCGCAGCGCGACGCCGCCCTCCAGAGCGGTCGGGAACTGGCCCATGCGCTCGCCGGCAACGGCTGCAACTGCGTCGGCTTTGGCGAGATGGGGATCGGCAACACCGCAGCCGCCTCGCTGCTCACCCATTGCCTGGTCGGCGCCGAGCACGACGCCGAGCTGTACACCGTGACCGGCCGCGGCACCGGCCTTGACGACCCCGGCCTGTACCGCAAGCGCAGCCTGCTCGCGCGCGCGCTGCAGCGCGGCGGACGACCACGCGACCCGCTCGCGGTGCTGGCCGAATACGGCGGCTTCGAGATCGCGATGATGGCCGGCGCCATGCTCGGCGCCGCCGAAAAACGCATGATCATCGTGATCGACGGCTTCATCGTCACCTCGGCGCTGCTCGCCGCCCACGCCATCGCGCCGGCGCTGCTGCCCTACTGCGTGTTCGCACATCGTTCGCACGAGCCCGGTCACCGCGTGCAGCTCGACTTCCTGCAGGCCGAGCCGCTGATCGAGCTCGACCTGCGCCTCGGCGAAGGCACCGGCGCCGCGCTTGCTTTCCCGCTCGTGCAGGCAGCGGTCAACTTCGTCAACGAGATGGCGAGCTTCGAAGCCGCAGGCGTCAGCGACCAGGCCTGACCGCCCCCCGATGCGCGCGCAGGTCGCCCTCTTCTTCACCGCCCTGGGCTATTTCACCCGCCTGCCGGTGCCGGCCTGGGTGACGTGGTCGCCGGAGCGGATGAAGCATTGCGTGCGCTATTTGCCACTGGTGGGCTGGGTGGTGGGCGGCGCGGGCGCGGCCAGCCTGTACCTGCTCGCGCAGGTGCTGCCGGCCAGCGTGGCGGTGATCCTGTCGATGGCGGTGACGGTCCGCCTCACCGGCGCGCTGCACGAGGACGGCCTCGCCGACACCTGCGACGGGCTCGGCGGCGGCTGGGACAAGGCGCAGGTGCTGGCAATCATGAAGGACTCGCGCATCGGCAGCTATGGCGCCATCGGCATCGTGCTGATGCTGCTCGCCAAGGCGGCAGTGCTGGTCGAGCTCGCCACCGCCAGCCCCGCGCTCGCCGCGGCCGCGCTGCTCGCCGCCCATCCGCTGTCACGCCTCGCCGCCACCGCCGTGCTGCATGCCCTGCCCTATGCGCGCGACGACGGCCGCAGCAAGGCGGGCGCCGTCGTGCGCCGCCTGAAGCGCGGCGAGCTCATGCTGGCGGGCGGCTTCGGCCTCGTTCCGGCGGCGCTGCTGCTCGATCTGCCGCAAGGCCTCGCTGCGCTTACGCTCGCCGTGCTCGTCACGGCATGGCTCGCCCGCGTCTTCCTGCGCCGCCTCGGCGGCCACACCGGCGACCTCCTCGGCACGGTGCAGCAGGCGGCGGAGCTGGCATGCTACGTCGGCGTGCTGCTTGGCATCGGGTGAGGGCGTCAAGCGAGTCGTGCGGACACCGTAAATGTTCGCGGCTTCCGCCGCTCCTACATCGGGCTGAAGACGCGATGGTTTTCTGTAGGAGCGGCGGAAGCCGCGAACAAGACCGCCTCGCTAGCGACGCCGCCGACGAAGACAAGCACCGCTTTCGCGCCTTCCGGCGCTCCTGCAAACACCACGTACACATCCATCCTCGCCCTCGATGCAACTCCACCTCATCCGCCACCCCCACCCCGCGGTCGAGCCTGGCATCTGTTACGGCCAGACCGATCTGGGCCTCGCCGAATCCGCCATCGAGGTTGCCGCTCGCCTGCGCCCGCTGCTGCCGGACGCCTTCGTCCTCCACGCCAGCCCGCTCGCGCGTGCGCGCCTGCTCGCCGAGGCGCTCGGCGCACCGCGGCCCGACGATCGACTCAAGGAGATCCACTTCGGCGACTGGGAAGGCCGCAGCTTCGCCGACATCGGCAGTGCGATCGACGACTGGGCCGCGGACCCGCTCGGTTTTCGAGCGCCGGGGGGCGAATCGGCGCGCGAGATGACGACGCGAGTGCTGGCGTGGCTGCATGAAACGGGGGTCAGGCTTCAATTTGACCCATTTGCCGACACGCCCCCGCATCTCGTCGTCGTCGCCCACGGCGGTCCGCTGCGCGCCATCGCCGGCCACCTGCTCGGTCTCCCGCCGGAACGCTGGCTGAGCCTCGATTTCGGCTGCGGACAGGTGACGCGCATCGATGTGGAGCGCTGGGGCGTGGTGTTGAAGTGGTTCAATCGCTGAGCCCCACCGACCCCGCACCGCGCCGCGCGCGCGACGCCCTGTAGGAGCGGCGGCAGCCGCGAACAAGGCCGCCAGACGATTGACGCCGCTGACGGTGACGAGCACCGCGTTCGCGCCTGTCGGCGCTCCTACAAGCACCATGCGCACGACGCCCTGTAGGAGCGGCGGCAGCCGCGAACCCTTCCCGCGGCCCCCCCAACACCGCCCGCCGCCCGCCCCCATTACAATGCCCGGGCGCCCCGCCCCAAATCTTCCCCACCTGAACCGCGGTCCTCGCCCATGACCATCCTCTGGCTCATCACCGACAACAAGCCCGGCCACCGCAGCCAGTTGCAGGGGTTGGCGCAGGCGCTGGCGGCACGGACGTCGGTGGTGGCGCACTGGATCGACACACCGGCCGGTCGCGACGCCTTGTGGCAGTGGTTGACCGGCCGCTTCCCGGCCGGCGCCGCCTTGCCCGACCCAGGCCTGATTCTCGTCGCCGGCCATCGCACCCACCTCGCCGGCCTTGCCGCACGGCGCGCACGTGGCGGCAAGCTGATCACGCTGATGCGACCGAGCCTGCCGCTCGGGTGCTTCGATTTGTGCGTGATCCCGCAGCACGACGCCCCGCCGGTACGCACCAATGTGATCGCCACCCGGGGCGCGCTCAACACCGCGCGCCCCGGCGCCGAGCGTAACGCGGACCAGGGCCTGTTCCTGATCGGCGGGCCGTCGAGGCACCATGGCTGGGACAGCGCCAGCCTGCGCGCGCAGATCGACGCCATCGTGGCCGCCACGCCCGGGATGCGGTGGACGCTGACCACCTCGCGCCGCACCCCGGCCGACACCGAGGCAGCGCTGCTCGGCCTGCAGGCACGCGGCGTGGACGTGCGCCCGGTGCGCGACACGCCGCCCGGCTGGGCGATGGCGCAGGTGGCACGCAGCGCGCAGACCTGGGTGACCGAGGACAGCGTGTCGATGGTGTACGAGAGTCTCACCGCCGGCGCCGCCACCGGCCTGCTCGCGGTGCCGCGGCTGGGCGAGACGCGCATCGCAGCGGGGGTGTCGGCGTTGCGACGCGAAGGCCTGGTGACGGCGTTCGAGGATTGGCAGCGCGACCGCGTCCTGCCCCCGCCGCCAATGCGGCTGGCAGAAGCGGACCGGGTGGCGGAGGCGGTGCTGGCGCAGTGGGGGGGGCGCTGACGCCAACGTTGTTCGCGGCTTCCGCCGCTCCTACAGGGTGGTGGTGCTGGTGGTGGAGTGGGCGGGGTGGAGATCCTGGCGCGGGGGGAGGCGCAGCGGCTTGTGCAGAAGCGGCAATCGCCACCGCGAATTCTGTAGGAGCGGCGGAAGCCGCGAATTTTCAGGTGCGGCGGCCAGGGCGAATTTTTGCGGGCGGACGAGAAGGTTCGCGGCTTCCGCCGCTCCTACAAACACAGGCGCGGCGCGCGTTGATGTGATCGCCCTGAACACTCAGCACGCGCTCACGCCCGGCAGCAACGATGCGGGTAAAATCGGCCGATGCCTGATCAAGCTCGCCGCCTTCCCTTGCGCCCACACCTGCAATGTCCCGGTCATCGCGGGCGCCCACGCCTGCAATCCACCGGCCACACCCCGCGCCTGGCGTTTCCCCATCGACCCGCGCGGGAGCGGGCGGCATGAGGCCACTCAAGGTCCTGCAGCTGCTCCCCGCGCTCGATGGCGGGGGGGTCGAGCGTGGCACGCTGGAGGTAGCGCGCGCGCTGGTTGCGGCGGGGCATGAGTCGGTGGTGCTGTCCAGGGGCGGGCGGCTGGTCGATCAGTTGCAGCGCGAAGGCTCGCGCCACCTCGCGCTCGACCTCGGCCGCAAGTCGCCGGCCACCTTCCTGCATTACCGCGCGTTGCGCAGGATCTTCACAGAAAATCGCTTCGACATCGTGCACGCACGTTCGCGCCTGCCCGCCTGGGTGACCTGGCTGGCGTGGCGCGGCATGGCGGCCGATACCCGCCCCCGCTTCGTCACCACGGTGCACGGCATGCACTCGGTCAGCCGCTACAGCGCCATCATGTGCGCCGGCGAGCGCGTGATCGCGGTCAGCGACACCGTGCGCGAATTCATCCGCAGCCACTATCCACCCACGCGCTGGCCACACCTCACCGACGATCGCATCAGCGTGATCGCGCGCGGCATCGACCCCGCGGAATTCCCCCGCGACCATCGCCCCACCGACGACTGGCTCGCGCGCTTCCAGGCCGATTTCCCGCATATCGGCACGCGCAAGGTGCTCACCCTGCCCGGGCGGCTGACGCGGCTCAAGGGCCATCACGACTTCATCACCCTGGTCGCCAAGCTGCTCGGCCAAGGCCTGGACGTGGCCGGGCTGATCGTCGGCGGCGAGGACCCCAAGCGCCCCGGCTACGCGCAGGAGATCCGCGCGCGCGCGCACGCCGAGGGCCTTGCCGAGCGCATCCTGTTCACCGGCCACCGCAGCGACGTGCGCGACATCTACGCAATCTCGGACTGCGTGCTGAGCCTGTCCGCCACGCCGGAATCGTTCGGTCGCACCGTACTCGAGCCGCTGGCGATGGGGCGGCCGGTGGTGGGCTATGCGCATGGCGGAGTAGCGGAGATCCTCGCCGAGCTGTTTCCGCACGGCGCGGTCGCCAAAGGGGACCTCGACGCCGCCGCGACGCGGGTAGCGGAGGTGCTCGCCGCGCGCACGCCGGTGGTGGAGTTCAACGCCCGCTTCCTGCTCGCGCGCATGCAGGCGCAAACGCTGCAACTCTACGGAACGCTCGCATGACCCTCGGACTCGTCCTCGGCGCGCTTGCCGTCGCGGCATGGTTCTCCAACCGCTACGCCTGGTGGCGTTCGCCAGTGGATTGGCAGCGGCCGCGCGTGCTCATGTACCACATGGTCAGCCCGCACCGACCGGGCGCCCGCTTCAATGGCCTGCGCGTCACCCCTGAACACTTCGAGGCCCAACTCGCCTGGCTGCAACGCGAGGGCTGGCGCTTCTTCACCCTCAGCGAGCTGTGGCAGCAATGGGACACGCTGCCGCCGAAAAGCGTCGCCATCACCTTCGACGACGGCTACGCCGACAACCTGCACAATGCCTTGCCGCTGCTCGAGAAATATGACGCCAGGGCGACCATCTACCTGGTCGTCGACCGCCACGAGCGCGACTGGTCCACCGCCAAGAAGGCACATCACGACAGCGGCGAGCTCGCCCGCGAGCCCAAGCTGAGCGACGACGAACTGCAGCGCCTGGTCGCCAGCGGCCGCATCGAGATCGGCTCGCACACCCTCAGCCACATCAACCTGCGCACCACCTCCGCTGCCGACAAGCGCCACGAGCTGGCCGAATCGCGCCGCCTGCTGCAGGCGCAGAGCGGGCAGCCGGTGGCGAGCTTTGCCTACCCGTTCGGGATCTACGCTGACGAGGACGTGGCGCTGACGCGTGCCGCCGGCTACACCACCGCGGTCACCACCATCGACGGCATCGACACCCGCACGCCGCGCCCCGATCCGCTGCAATTGAAGCGCATCAAGGTCAGCGGCAAGGACAACATGCTGGCTTTCGCGATGCGCATGCGCGGCGGCAAGCGGGGGTGGCGCAAATGAACCGGGGACGCGCGGAAACGGCATCGACGCGCCCGGCCCCAACGGCGGCGGACACGCGGGAAGAACTGCGCGCGCCGCTGACCGTGTGGCTGCTCAGCGATGGCGCGCCCGGCCACCTGAGCCAGAGCCGCGGCATCATCGACGCGCTCGCCACCCGGCGGGCGGTCGACGTGAGCACCCTCGAGCTGAGCGTCCGCAGCACGTTCTGGAGGCGCCTCGGCCGCCTGCTGCTGCCGCAGCTCCGCGACCCGCAGACCTGGCTGCGGCGCATCTACGGCATCGCCCCGCCGTCGGGCCGGCCGCAGCTGATCGTATCGTCCGGCGCCAACACCCTGCTCGCCAACGCCTTGCTCGCGCGCCAGCACCGCAGCGCCAATGTGTACAGCGGCACGCTCAAGGGCTACGACCCTGCCGCCTTCGCCTGCGTGTTCAGCGTGGTGGCGCTGGGCGTTCCCTGCAACCACGTGCTGCCACTGCCGCCGGTGCCCGGCGAACTCGCCCGCCCGCTGCCGGTGCCGGGCAACGGCGCAGCGCTGATCGCGGTGCTGGTCGGCGGCGACGGCGCGGGCTATGTGTTCTCGGACGCCGACTGGCGCGCCTTCGCCGACGGCCTCGGCACGCTCGCCCGCCGCCGCGGCGCACGCCTGCTGCTCACCACCTCGCGCCGCACCGGCGCCGGCGCCGAGGCGGTATTGCGCGCGCGCCTCCCCGCCGAACTGCTCGCCGACGCGGGGTGGTGGTCGCAGGCGCCGCGCCGGGTGATGCGGGATTTTCTCGCCGCCGCGCAAGCCATCGTGGTCACCGAGGACAGCCTCAGCATGGTCGCCGAAAGCATCTACGCCGGCCGCCCGGTGATCGCCGTCGCACCCGCCGTCGCCCGCCCCAATGCCAACGACGGCGCCGCGCTGCAGGGCTACGTCGAGCGCGGCCTGCTCGTGCGCAGCCCGATCACCGGCCTCGCCGATGCCGCCCTCGCAGCGCGCGACGCCCCCGTCCCCGACGTGCAGGCCGAGATCGCCGACGTCGTGCTGGGCCTGCTCGAGGACGCCGCACAGCGATGAAAAAGGTGCTGATCTGGGGCCGCCACGGCAACTACGGGCCCGACTATCCGCGCAACCGTGTCATCGAAGCGGTGCTGCGCAGCCTCGGCTGCGAGCTCAGCCGCTTCCTGCCCAGGCTCTCGGCCACCGCCGACCTCGAGTACATGCTGCGCCGCGGCGCGCGTCCCGACCTGGTGTGGGTGCCGTGCTTTCGCCAGCGCGACCTCGCCGCGGCGGCGCGCTACGCCCGCCGCCAGCGCATCCCGCTGGTGTTCGACCCCTTGATCAGCGCCTACGACAAGCAGGTCAACGAAAAGCACAAGTTCGCCGCCGACAGCGCCCGGGCACGCAAGCTGCTGGCCTGGGAGTCGCGCCTGTTCCAGCTGCCCGACTGGCTGATCGCCGACACCGCAGGCCACGCCGACTACTTCCATGCCACCCACGGCGTGGCGCGCGCGCGCATCCGGGTGGTGCCGGTGGGTGCGGAAGAAGCCCTGTTCACGCCGCAACCGTGGCCGCCCAAGCCTGCCGATGGCGCGCTCGAGCTCGCCTTCTTCGGCACCTTCATCGGCCTGCAGGGGGTGGACGTGCTGGCACAGGCCATCCTGCACTACGACGGCCCGCCCACCCACTGGCGGCTGATCGGCGAGGGGCCGCTGAAGGCCGAGTGCGAGCGCGTGCTGGCGCCGCTCGTCGGCACCAACGGCCCGAGCCGGGTGAGCTTCGAAGGCTGGGGCCCGCTGCCCGAGCTGCCCGGCCGGCTCGCCAGCGTCGACGCCATCCTCGGCATCTTCGGCCGCAGCGACAAGGCGCTGCGGGTGATTCCCAACAAGGTGTACCAGGGCCTGGCGATCGGGCGCGCGGTGATCACCGCGGCGACGCCGGCCTTCGTGCCGGAACTTCGCGCGGACGAGGCCCACGGGCTGCTGTGGGCGAAGCCGGGGGATGCGCGCAGCCTCTGCGCCGCGGTGACCCGGCTGCATCAGCGCCGCGCCGCGCTGCAAGCGCTTGGCGAGGCGGCACGCCGCACCTATGAACGGCACTATTCCAACGACGTCATCCGTGCGGTCCTGGCCGCGCTGATCGCGGCCGACGGGCACAACAACACAGCATGAAGCCACTGATCTCGGTCGTCATCGCCAACTACAACTACGGTCATTTCCTGGCGGAGACGATCGCCTCCGCCCTTGCCCAGACCTATTCGCCCGTCGAGATCATCTTCATCGACGACGGCTCCACCGACGACAGCCTGGCGATCGCCCGGCGCTACCCGATCACCGTGCTGGCACAACACAACCAGGGGGTCTCGGCGGCGCGCAACAACGGCGCCCAGTATGCCCGTGGCGAGTACGTGCTGTTTCTCGACTCGGACGACCTGCTCTACCCCGATTCGCTCGCGGTGCTGCAGCAAAGGCTCGAGGCCGCAGGGCCGTCGGCGGGCTTCGCCTACGGCCAGCTGCAGTATTTCGGCGAGAAGGACACCGTCTTCGCCTCGCACCCCTTCGACCCGCGGGCGCTGAGCCGCGAGAACTACATCCAGACCAGCGCACTGATCAGGCTGCATGCGTTTCGCAGCGTCGGCGGCTTCGACCGCGGCTTCGACCTGCGCGAAGACTGGGAGCTGTTCATTCGCCTCTGGCATGGGGGCTGGAGCGGTGCCTTCCTGCCCCGGCCGGTGATCAAGTACCGCAAGCACCGCCCCAAGGCGGTCGTGCGCGCGCAAGGCAAGCTGCGCAAGCAGCTCTCGGATGCAAAGCTCATCACCCTGTATCCGCGTTTTTTCTGGCGCAAGCTTGCCGCCCATCCCCTGCGCTACGTCATCCACCGAACTCGCTGGAAGGTTCGCAGGCTGGTTGGCCAGCATGGCCCGACCGGGCCCGCCACCCTGGTCCAGTCCCCACACCCACGCCATCCCTGAATGTTCACCCTTCACTTCCCCGCCGAGCGCGGCGCCAGCGCCGTCGAGCGTGCGCTTTACGCGCTCAATTCCGCCCTCGTGTTCTGGTTCTTCGCGTTCCTCATCACCGGGCCGAAGCAAACCCTCGCCACCACCGCGCTGCTGCTCCTCGGCCTGCTCAGCCTGCCGGTCACGCTCCGAATGGCGCCCAGGATCTGGGCACAAAGCGCGCCCTGGCTGCTCGGCCTCGGCGCCTACTGTGCCTTCCAGATCGTCTACCGGCTGATCGACGGCGGTCTCGATGCTCGTCTCGACCCGCCGGCGCGCTACCTCGGCGCGATACCGATCCTGTTCCATCTGTCGCGCTTCGGCTTCGGCATGGGCGCGCTGTGGGCCGGCCTGGCGGCCGGCTGTGTGCTCAGCGGCGCGGTCGGCGCCTACGAAGTCCTCATCGAGGGCTTGCCCAGGGCGGGGGCCGGGCATCACCCGATCGCCTACGGAAGCCTGCTCGCACTCCTGACGGTGAGCACGCTCCATGGGGCAAGCCTCGCCAGGACGACGCCGTGGCGCATCATCCTGGGCGTCAGCGCCCTCGCCGGCCTGGCCGGCGTGCTGCTTTCGGGCACGCGGGGGCTCTATCTCCCGCTGCTCGGGTGTATCGCCTTCATCGGCTACCGGCAGCTGAAAACCTGTGCGGTGCCGACGCGCAAGATCGCCCTCGCCGCCGCCGCGAGCCTCACACTGGCCATGGTCGCCGCCTCCCAGGTGCCGGCGGTGCAGAACCGCTTCGAGGAGAGCAAGGCCGACTACGCCCAGATCAGCCGCGGCAATCTCGACAACTCGTTCGGCCACCGCCTGCAGATGTGGCACGCCGGGCTGTTCATCATTTCGCAAGAGCCGCTGCTGGGCATCGGCCCCGACGTGCACAAGCGCCAGGCGTTCGCACGCGCGTTCATGGAGGAGAACCGCTACGGCTCATTCGTGCTCAGCCAGTACGACCACCTGCACAACCTCTACATCAACGAGCTGGCCAGCTTCGGCCTTGTCGGGCTGGTGGCGCTGGGCGGCCTGCTGTTCGGGGCGCTCGTGCGCACGAGCGCGCCAACGCGCGATCTGATCGTGCTCGCGCTCATCATCATCCTGCTCGAGGGACTGACCGAAACCGTCCTCAGCCATCATCGCCTGGCGCTGGCGTTCGTGATGCTTGCGACCCTTGCGCGCGCGCAGCAGGTCGCGACCGCATCGCAGCGCTAGCACCGGGTCAGTCGCGCGCACCAGGCCAGCCCGGCGGCATCCTTTGCTGCCCCAGCCCCCAGACCGGCTTGTAATAAAGCGCATCCATGCCTTGCCGGCACCACTTCTCGAGGCGCGTCCGCAGGCTGCGCGAGCGATTGCCGGCGTTCTCGACCCGCCTGCGGTCGAGCTCGAGTTGCGAGGGCGCGCTGTCCAGGTAGCCGATGCAGAACGGATCCAGCCCGCCCAGCTCGACGCCGCCCAGCTTGCGGTAGGCGACCCAGTCGTCCGCCGACAGCCACGCCGGCGAATTGATCCTGCGCATCACCGCCGCCGCCGCGCGATTGAGCACATAGCCGTAGCCTTCCCACGCCCGTCGCACGCCGACGAGCCGATAGCGCTCATCGACCGGCCTTGCCCCGCGCAGCAGGTAGGAGCGGATCGGCGTCATCAGCAACAGACGCGGCTCGGGCCTGAGCAGCCACTGCCGGATCGGCGCGCGCTCGAGCAGCGCGATCGCCTCCGGCAACAGCACCGCATCGTCCTCGAGGATCAGTGCAAACGCTTGCGGGCCGGCCAGCAGCATGTCGTACGCACGCACATGGCTGAGCGCACAGCCCAGCTCGCCGGGCGTCAACACCCGGCCGTAGCGATCGAGCGTGCGCGCATCGTCCGCCCGCAGCGCGCGCTCGTCCGCCGCAAGCCGATCGCCGCGCACCGCGTCGACCATTTGCATCGAGGTGACGCCCAGCTGCGCCAGGTGGTCGCAGATACGCTGGCGGCGCTCCCGGGCCTCGGCCAGGTTGATGACCAGAATGTCGTAGTCCAAAACTGCCCTCCTCTTGCCGTCGCGGGTCCGTCGCACACACCCCGCATGATCGCGGAAATCTTGCGCGCGCGTATGGATCCGAACCATCCGGGGCGCAGCGGGTCAATCGCCCGGTCATCATCGACACCGTAAGATTCGCCCAAGATAATCGCACCCTGTTCACGCGCAAAGCCACCGCCATGGTCACCACCACCACCCACTACAGCGACGCACGCTACCGCAGCAACGCCGGCGAAGGCTTCGACGGCGTCGTGCGGGTCTACTACGGCGGCTACTACGGCAGCGGCACGCTGCTCTTCGACGGCCGCGCCATCCTCACCTCCGCGCACCTATTCGCCGGTCGCAGCGGCACCGCCAGCGTGAGCTTCGAGACCGTCGCTGGCACGCAGACGCTGACCGCACAAGGCCACACCCTCCACCCCGCTTACGACGGCGACGGCAACAACGACCTGGCGCTCGTCTGGTTGTCGGGGGCGGCGCCGATCGGCGCCGATCGCTACGGCATCTACCGCGACGAGGACGAGGTCGGCCAGCGCATGACCCTGGTCGGATACGGTCGCAACGGCACCGGAAACACGGGCGCCACCAGCAGCGAAGGTTCGCCCCTGCTCCGCCTGCAGGCCGCCAACCGCTTCGACGCCGAAGCCTCCACCCTGGTCAGCCGGCTGGGCTCGACCATCGACTGGACGCCCCTCGCCGGCACGCAGCTGCTCGCCGACTTCGACAACGGCCTCACCAGAAACGACGCCCACGGCCAGCTCCTCGGCCGCCACGACCTCGGCCTCGGTCTCGACGAGGGCCTGATCGCGGGCGGCGACAGCGGCGGGCCGGCCTTCATCGGCGATCGGGTCGCCGGCGTCGCCAGCTACACCGCCAGCCTCAGCTACGGCAGCGCCGACCCGGACATCGACGGCTTCAACAACAGCAGCTTCGGCGAACTCGCCGCCTGGCAGCGCGTGAGCGCCTACCAGCAGTGGATAGATCAGAGCCTGCGCGCGCGCTACGCCGACGCACCGAACCGCCCCGCGGACGTCGTCACGGCAGTCGCCGAAGGCCACACCGACACCCGGCTGGCGTATTTCCTGCTGCAGTTCACGGGCGTACGCAGCACGCCCGAGCAGATCCTCAGCGTCGACTACGCAACGCGCGACGGCTCGGCGCAGGCCGGCAGCGACTACCTCGCCACCCACGGCACGCTCATGCTGTATCCGGGAGAAGATCAGGCCGTGATTGCGGTGGAAATTCTCGGCGACCGCCAGGCGGAGCCAAACGAGACCTTCTACCTCGACGTTTTCGATCCGGTGGGAGGGAGCTTCGGCGCCGGCGTGGCCAAGCTCACCGCGGTGCGCACCATCATCGACGACGACGGCTGGCTGGCCTGAACCGGCATCGCGAGCGCGACGCCGGCAGGAGGGGTGGTGCCCATGGGCAGGATCGAACTGCCGACCTCTCCCTTACCAAGGGAGTGCTCTACCACTGAGCCACATGGGCACGACGAAAAAACTGGAGCGGCAGAAGAGTCTCGAACTCTCGACCTATACCTTGGCAAGGTATCGCTCTACCAACTGAGCTACTGCCGCCCGATGCACTGGCTCCCCGACCTGGGCTCGAACCAGGGACCTACGGATTAACAGTCCGGCGCTCTACCGACTGAGCTATCGGGGATCCGAAGGCCGCGCATTCTAGCAGGAGGTCGCGTTTTGTGCACGGCTGCGTGCGGGGTGTGGGGATTGTGCAGGGAGCGAAGCGGTGGGAGGGCGAGGGGATCGGATTGGGTGCGAAGCGGTGGGATTCGCGGCTGCCGCCGCTCCTACAGGGTGACGAGGACGTTTGCCGCCAAGCACCACGCCCTGTAGGAGCGCCGGAAGGCGCGAACGGGGCCGGAAGAGCCTTGCAACATCCGCATCTCGATGGCAAACCTCGTGCGGCTACAACCTGCCTTCAATTAGTGCCGCACGAAATTTATAATATCGTGCATAGCCACCAAGGAGCCTCATCATCATGGCCATCACCGCACACGCTTGCTCAAAGCAGGATCATCCTGTGACGCAGTTCCGACCATCACATCCTCAAGGTGGACAGCGTTCTTCCGAAAAATCACAAGGACTGTGCTGAGACAAACCAGGAAGGCCACGAGTGCACAGACGTACAGCACCAACGACTCTGCCGATGACACGCCAACCGTAGTCATCAGAGTCATCAGCAATCCAATCCCTCCTGCGGACAAAGTCAGCAGGCTTTTGTCAGTTCAAGGCGCGTGGCATACCAAGCGGCCAATCCAGCCGAATAAAACTCCACCCGTTTTTGATCTTCAATCTCGTCGCTCATCTCACCACCCCACCAGCAGCACATTCATACCCGCCATCCCCACCTCCGGCACGCCCACCACGGTGATCACCAGCTCCTCCTCCGGCTTGCCCACATGCAAATATGCCCCTTCCCCCAGCGGCAGCCAGCCGATGGACTCGGCTTCGATGGCGGCGAGTTCGGTCATCTCCGCCTGCAGGTCAAAAGACAGCTCATTCATGAAGGTGTCGACATCATCTGATTGATTTCCAACTCCAATCCTTGCAGCCGCTCAACGATGACATCGAAGGCCAGGGTGTCGCCGTAGAACATCTGCGCCGCCAACATTGCCTGGTAGTCCTGGCGCAAGGCATCCAACAGCTGCTCATCCGGAATCAATCGCAAGCCACCAGCGATGCATTGGTCGTAATGACTGAAACCGCTGCGGTAGAAGGTTTCCTTGATGCGCAGGACGTCACGCAGCAGGTCGGTGTCCTGCAGGGCCTGTTGCCCCACCTTGTGATCTGCTAGGCGCGCCAGGTCGTACCAATGGCGAGACAGTCTCTCGGCACTGGGTCTCAGGCTCGGGCGATGGCACTCGACGTGAATCAGGGTAGCCTTCTCCCAGAAGGTGCGTGCCGCAGACAACACGGACACCTGCGCAGTCGGCAAGGCCAGATCGGGGACGTGTTCGGCCATATCCGGCGTGATGCAAAGCAGGCTCTGCGGCAAGGTCGAGTTGCGACCGCCGAACTCAATCAGGATGCTCGGACGCACATAGCTGTCGGTGTTTTCTACCGCGCTGGGGTAGAACACCCACAACTTCTCAGCGTCATCGCTGACCTCGATGCCGATGGGCTGCGTGGGGAGCGCCGTGGCAAGCGCTGCCTGCAATGCCGGCGCCAACTCGTCGATGACGTGCGTCGTGAGCGCCGCCTTCAATGCGTCCGACAATTTGCCGCGCTGGCTGTTGCTGGTAATCGATTCCAGCTCGGGGGCGTCCGCCACCAGGCTGCGGTAATCGACGGTGACGTCGATGTCCTCGGAGAAACGGTCAATCGCCTTGTAGACCTTGGACAGCGAGGTGCCGCCCTTGAAGGCCATGGGTTTGCGGCAGGGCAGCTGAAACAGGATGTCGAGCACCTGGCACAGCCAGATGTCTTTTTCGAGGATCTCAGCCCGGCGGCCAATCACAGGCGCCAGACTCTGGAGCACATCGGCTTGATCGCTGACGGGCAGGTCGAAGTAGCTCTCTCGGTCAATCTTAGCCATGCGCCACCGTGCCTTCCTCGTACCGACGAAGGGCTTCGACCATCCAGGCCGGCATCGAGGACTTGGCACTGCGCAACGCCTCGAATTCGATCTGTGGCAGCTTGGCAGCGATTCGCTCGAACGTGGCCGGCGTGACTTGTCGACGACCGAGGTACCAGAGTGCCGATAACGCTTGGCCCGCTGGGCGACCAGCCAGTGCGAGCTTGCGCACCGCGACGTGCTGCAGTCGCACCTGCAGCTTGCCCATACGCACGGTGTGAGACGAGCCGGTGGTGTAGAAGATCGGCTGGGCCGGTACTTGGGTGCTGAAGCCAAAACGACGAGCGGCCTCGGCCCCGTGCACTTCAATCGAGGCACCCTCGGCGGCAGCGACTGTCTGCGCCACCGTTTCCGGCGAAGGCATGGACTTCAAGCCAAAACGGCTGGTCTTGGGGACGGTGTAGAGGCCACGGCCGAGGCGCTCGATGAACCCTTCCTTGGTCAGACGCATCAAGGTCTGATCAATGGACGCGCGCGAACCCAACCCTGCAAACAGGGCTGGGGTGAAAGGTTCTCCAGCAGGTTGGGCCGCGATGCGCTCGCGGATGGCTTGCGATGTGCTCATGGGCGCCTCCGTGTTAGATAATTTACCAAAATATCTAACAGTTCACAAGGCGTACGTTGTAAACAAGAAACAGCTTCGCTTATCCTCCAGGCCTTTTTTGCCCAAAAGGAGGATGCGTGATGTGGCTATGGTTGTCCCTGCTGGCCTTTGCCGTCGGGGTTATTGTTGGCAGATTCAGCGTGCGTCGCTACCGGCATGACCGCGTCGCCTGGGCGCAGCGGCGGCTGCAACTGAAGGTGCTGTCGCTCGAACTCAAGAGCCTGCGCAGCAAGGTGGTCTCCACCCAAGGGCGGCGCACGCCACCGGCCAAGCGGCGCTTGGTGCGCAAGCTGCCGACGCTGAAATGGTGGCAACGACGGCTGATTGCCTGGCTGCGCCTGCATTTTCCATGGCTATCAACCCGGCCCATAAATACGCTCACTGCGCAGCATACGCAGCGGCCGGGTGTTCGAAGTAGGACCGGACACGCTCGGGGAGCGAGGCGATGCGGTCCATGATGGCGCGGGCCTTCTTCAAGAGCTGCGAATCATCGCGGCTGGGAGGCTCCAAGCGCAGCGCGGTCTTGAAGTCGTGATTCAAGTATTC
>JAKLLJ010000290.1 GCA_023150215.1 Thauera sp.
CCTCGACCTGCTGCCCTTTTCCAACCAGGTGATCCACTCGCGCTGGAGCGGCGAGGCGGTCTGGATTCCGCTCGGCGAGTTCGACACTGGCCTCGGCTTCGAGAACCACACCAGCCACCCTTCGCGCGGAGACATCCTGCTCTACCCGGGCGACTTCTCGGAGACCGAGATCCTCTTCGCCTATGGCAGCAGCCGCTTCGCGAGCAAGATGGGCCAGCTTGCCGGCAACCACTTCCTGACCGTGGTGGAAGGCGCCGACCAGCTCCACGAAATGGGGCGCACCGTGTTGTGGAAAGGGGCACAGTGGATTCGCTTCTCGGATCTCGGGGAGCGCTGAGCCTCCGCCCGCCACCACCCCGCATGAACGACTTCCGCGCGCTCCGGACCGCTTGAACGGGCACGCATCAGAACAATCGAGGAGACAGCACATGAAGGACATCAAGGCCCTGACACTGCAGGACGTGAAGCGCATCGCCGCGGCGGCCGAGGCCGAGGCGCGCGCCAACGGCTGGGCCGTCAGCATCGCCGTATGCGATGGCGGCGGTCACCCACTGTGGCTGCAGCGCATGGACGAAGCGTCGCCGATGAGCGCGATAGTGGCGCCCGAGAAGGCGCGCACCTGCGTGCTGAGTGGCAAGCCCAGCCGGGTGTACGAGGAGATGGTCAACAACGGCCGCTTCGCCGCGCTGAAGATGCCGGTGGTACCGCTCGAAGGCGGCGAGCCGATCATCATCGACGGCACGGTGATCGGCGCCGTGGGAGTCTCGGGGGTGAAGGCGGGCGAAGACGCCCAGGTGGCGCGGGCCGGCGTCGCCGCCGTGCTGGCCGCCGGGGAGGCGAAATGAAACGCGAACGCAGCGCCCGAATTCTCGCCACGCTGGGCCCGGCGAGCTCGACCGTCGAACGCATCCGCGCGCTCGCCGAAGCCGGCGCCGACGTCTTCCGGCTCAATTTCAGCCACGGCAGCCACGCCGACCACGCCGAGCGCGTGCAGCAGATCCGCCAGGTCGAACGCGAGCTCGGCCGCCCGATCGGCGTGCTGATGGACCTGCAAGGCCCCAAGCTGCGCGTCGGTCGCTTCGCCGACGGCAAGGTGATGCTGGCGCCCGGCGCGCGCTTCCGCCTCGACCTGGCGAGCGCAGAGGGCGACGCCAGGCGCGCCACCCTGCCGCACCCGGAGATCTTCGCCGCCCTCGAGGTCGGCACCGAACTCCTGCTCGACGACGGCAAGCTGCGCCTGCGCGTCGACGCCTTCGGCCCCGACTTCGCCGACACCACCGTGCTGGTGGGCGGCGTGCTGTCCGACCGCAAGGGGGTCAACGTGCCTGGCGTCGTGCTGCCAATCTCACCGCTCACCGCCAAGGACCGCGCCGACCTCGACTTCGGCCTGGGGCTCGACGTGGACTGGGTGGCGCTGTCCTTCGTGCAGCGCCCGGAAGACATCCGCGAGGCGCGCGCGCTCATCGGCGAGCGCGCCTGGATCATGGCCAAGCTGGAAAAGCCCGCGGCGATCGACCAGCTCGAGCCGATCGTCGCGCTCGCCGACGGCATCATGGTGGCGCGCGGGGACCTCGGCGTCGAACTACCGCCCCAACAGGTGCCGGTGCTGCAGCGCCGGATCGTGCGCGCCGCGCGCGCCGCCGGCAAGCCGGTGGTGGTGGCGACGCAGATGCTCGAGTCGATGATTTCCGCGCCCGTGCCCACGCGCGCCGAAGCCTCGGACGTGGCCACTGCGATCTACGACGGCGCCGACGCGGTGATGCTGTCGGCCGAGTCGGCCTCCGGGCAGTACCCGGTCGAAGCAGTCGCCATCATGCACCGCATCATCTGCGAGGTGGAGAAAGATCCCGCCTGGCGCGCCGGACTCGAGGCCAGCCACACCCCTGCCGAGGCCAACACGCCCGATGCGATCTGCTGCGCGCTGCGCCGCGTTACCGGCCTGCTCGAACCGGCGGCCACGGTAGCCTACACCTCGTCCGGATTCAGCGCGCTGCGCGCCAGCCGCGAACGCCCGGTGACACCGATCCTCGCCCTCACCGCACAGCCCGCCACCGCACGCCGGCTCGCCCTGGTGTGGGGCGTGCACCCGGTGCCCTTCGAGGAGGTGCATGACGTCGCCGAGATGGTCGAGCACGCCGGCGCCAGCGCGATCGGCCACGGCTTCGCCGCCGCCGGCGACGTCATCGTCATCATCGCCGGCCTGCCCTTCGGTCGCAGCGGCGGCACCAACCTGCTGCACGTGCTGCGCATCTCGGGCTGAAACCACGCGCCTGCCCGCCCCCTGCGGAACCACCGCGCGCCGATCTCGACCACGGCGTTCGCGCCTTCCGGCGCTCCTACACAAACCGTTGCGATTTCACCTGTAGGAGCGGCGGCAGCCGCGAACCGGACCGCCGGACCCTTGGCACCGCTGACGGAAACGAGCGCCGCGTTCGCGCCTTCCGGCGCTCCTACAGGACCACCGCGCGGTCGAATCTGTAGGAGCGCCGGCAGCCGCGAACCTCCACCGCCCAACACGGGCGCAAGCCCGCACCCGCTCAAGCCAGCGCGGCAAAGACCTCGCATGCAGCGGCGATCGTCGCATCGATCTCCGCCTCGCCGTGCGCAGCGGAGACGAATCCCGCCTCAAACGCGGAAGGCGCGAAGTAGTGTCCGGCCTCGAGCATGGCGTGGAAGAAACGGTTGAAGCGCTCCTTGTCCGCGGCCATCACCGCGCCGAACGACGCCGGCACCCGATCGGCGAAATAGACGCCGAACATGCCGCCGACCGAATCCGCGCTGAAGCTCACGCCGGCCTCACGTGCGGCGCCGGACAGGCCGGAGACCAGCCGCTGCGTGCGCGCCGCCAGGGTCTCGTAGAAACCTGCCGCACGCGTGAGCTTCAAGGACACCATGCCCGCCGCCACCGCCACCGGGCTGCCCGATAGCGTCCCGGCCTGGTAGACGCTGCCGAGCGGCGCAATCTTCTCCATGATGTCGCGGCGGCCGCCGAAGGCGCCCACCGGCATGCCGCCGCCGATCACCTTGCCGAGCGTGGTCAGGTCGGGCGTGATGCCATACAGGCCCTGCACGCCCTGCGGGCCGACACGGAAACCGGTCATCACCTCGTCGAAGATCAGCACCGCGCCATGCTCGGTGCAGATGCGGCGCAGGCCTTCGAGGAAGCCGGGCTGCGGCTTGATCAGGTTCATGTTGCCGGCCACCGGCTCGACGATGATCGCGGCGATCTCGTCGCCGCGCGCCTTGAACACGTCCTCGACCTGCTGCAGGTCGTTGTAGTCGAGCACGATGGTGTGCTTGGCGAAATCCGCCGGCACGCCACCCGAGGACGGATTGCCGAAGGTCAGCAGGCCGGAGCCGGCCTTCACCAGCAGGCTGTCGGCGTGGCCGTGATAACAGCCCTCGAACTTGACGATCGCATCGCGCCCGGTGAAGCCGCGCGCAAGCCGGATCGCACTCATCGTCGCCTCGGTACCCGAGCTCACCAGGCGCACCATCTCGACCGAGGGCAGCAGCGCGCAGATCAGCTCCGCCATGTCGACTTCGCTCTCGGTCGGAGCTCCGAAGGACAGGCCCTTGAGCGCCGCCTCACGGACCGCCTCGACGATGGCCGGGTGGGCGTGGCCGGCGATCGCCGGGCCCCAGGAGCCGACGTAGTCGATGTAGTCCTTGCCATCGGCGTCCCACACCCGGGCACCCTCGGCACGCGCGATGAAGCGCGGCGTGCCGCCCACCGAGCGGAAGGCGCGGACGGGCGAATTGACGCCACCGGGGATGCTGCGTTGGGCGCGCTGGAAAAGGGCTTCGTTACGGCTGGTCATGGCAGAGGATTCCTGTGCTGCGTGCGAAAGCCGGCATTGTCGCGCCGCACGCGCCACCGGTCCACCGCGCGCGTCAAGGACGCCACCGAGCGCGCCGGCGCAGGCGCGGCGGTTAGCGGCGGCGCGGTTCGCGGCTGCCGCCGCTCCTACAGGTGCAATCGCGCCGGTTCGCGTAGGAGCGCCGGAAAGCGCGAAGGCGGCGGTGGAGATGCGCACGCGCGCCGCGTGGCGGAGCGCCATGCTCGCGGCTTCCGCCGCTCCTACAGGGGCGTCGGCAGGTGGGCGCGGTAGGCTGCGGCGCGGGCGGCGGGGTCGGCGGCGGCAAAGACGTCGCTGACCACCGCGAGCAGGTCGGCCCCGGCTGCGAGCACCTGCGGCGCGTTGGCGAGCGTGATGCCACCGATCGCCGCGACCGGCAGCCCGAGCTCGCGCTTAGCGCGCGCGATCAGCGCGAACGGTGCGGGCGGGGCATGGG
>JAKLLJ010000291.1 GCA_023150215.1 Thauera sp.
CCTTGCGCGTGCCGCCGGTCGAGGTGATGTCGCCATCGGTGTCCATGTACTTGGGACCGACCGACCCCTGGTCGAAACCGCGCACCGAACCGATGCCGCCGACGTAGTAGTTCTTGTAGAAGGGCACGTCCTTGCCGCCGAAACCTTTCGCGTAGCCAACGTCGGCGTTGAGCATCAGCGCGTAATCGGCACCGATCGGGAACCAGTGCTGATACTGGTAACCAAGCTTGCCGTAGCGCAGGTCGCCGACTGGCATGGTGACTTCGCCATACAGGCGCTGATACACACCACTGCGCGGATACACGAAGCTGTCGCGGCCATCGCGCGACCAGCCGACGGTCAGCAGCAGGCTGTCGACGGTGCACTCGCCCACGCCGGAAACATCGTTGAGGCCGTTGTCGCGACAGAAGTCCTTGTACAGGCGCGGGCTCAGGTTATACGTGGTTATCTCGGTGCGATCGGCGGTGACGCCGAAGTTGACCTGGTCGTCTTCGGCGATCGGCCAGCCGAGGCGGAGCCCTGCGCCGGTCGACACCGTCTTGTAAGGCGACACCGAGTCGAGTTCGTCGGCGTCGTAGGTACGGTGGTAGAGATCCCAGCCGAGGCTGACGCCATCGACCGTGTAATACGGGTTGGTGAAGGACAGCGCCAGGGTGCGGCTCGATTCGCTGGTGTTGAGGCCAAGCGTGAGTGCGTTGCCACTGCCGAACAGGTTTTGCTGCGAGATCGACGCGGACAGGACGATATTCTCGGAACTGGAGAAGCCGGCACCCAGCGCCAGGTTACCGGTCGGACGTTCCTTGAGCGTGAAATTGACATCGACCTGGTCGGTGGTGCCGGGCACGGCCGGCGTATCCACGGTGACCTCGTCGAAGAAGCCAAGGCGGTCGATGCGGGTGCGCGAGCGGTTGATCGCGGCGGCGTCATACCAGCCGCCCTCCATCTGGCGCATCTCGCGGCGCACAACCTCGTCACGCGTTTTGGTGTTGCCGCCGACGTTGATGCGCCGCACATACACGCGGCGACCCGGGTCGACGAAGACAGTGAAAGCCACCTCACGCTTCGCCTTGTCCACCTCGGGCGCCGCATTGACGTTGGCGAATGCGTAGCCTTCGTTGCCGAGACGATCGCTGATCGCCTTGGTGGTTTCGGTGAGCCGCTCTCGCGAGAAGGTCTCGCCCGGATGGATCGTGGTGAGCGCCTGGTATTCGGATTCGGGCAGGATCAAGTCGCCGGTGAAACGCACGCCGGTGACGGTGTACTTCTCGCCCTCGGTGATATTCACCGTGATGTAGATGTCCTGCTTGTCGGGTGTGATCGAGACCTGGGTCGAGTCGATGTTGAAGTCGAGGTAGCCCTGGTTGAGGTAGAACGAGCGCAGGGTCTCGAGGTCGGCCGACAGCTTCTGGCGCGAATACTGGTCGTTCTTGGTGTACCAGGTCAGCCAGCCCGGGGTGGTGAGCTGCATCTCGTCGAGCAGATCCTCCTCGGAGAACGCCTTCGCACCCACGATGCTGATCTGATGGATCTTCGCCACCCCGCCTTCGTCGACCTTGAAGTTGATGCCGACCCGATTGCGTTCGAGCGGGGTCACCGTCGTCGTCACCGTCGCGGCGTACTTCCCGCGCGAGAGGTACTGGCGCTTGAGTTCCTGTTCGGCGCGCTCGAGCAGCGAGCGGTCAAAGATCCGCGACTCGGCGAGGCCGACTTCGCGCAGGCCCTTCTTGAGGGCGTCCTTGTCGAACTCCTTGACCCCGTCGAAGGTGATGTCGGCGATTGCCGGACGCTCATCCACCGCGACCACAATGACGTCGCCTTCGGTCTCGATGCGTACGTCGCTGAAAAAGCCGGTGGCGAACAGCGCGCGAATGGCCTGTGCGGCCTGCTCTTCGGTGAAGCGCTCGCCCACGCGCACCGGCAGGTAATTGAAGACGGTACCCGCCTCGGTGCGCTGGATGCCCTCGACGCGAATGTCCTTGACCACGAAGGGATCGAACGCGAGAGCCGGCGCTACGGCAAAAAGGGCCACCAAGAGCCCGGGCAGGAGCTTGCGATTCATGCGGGAATTCAGCCGGAAATGAGACGGTTGATGTCGTTATAGAAGGCAAATGCCATCAGCATCACCAGGAGTGCGAGACCGATCTGCTGACCAATCTCCATGATGCGCTCCGGGATCGGACCGCCCTTGATGATTTCGACCGTATAGTACAACAAGTGCCCACCATCCAGAACCGGGATGGGCAGCAGGTTCAGCACCCCCAGGCTGATGCTGATCAGGGCGATGAACTTGAGATAATGGGTCCAGCCGAGCTGGGCGGTCTGGCCTGCATAGTCGGCGATAGTGACCGGACCGGAGAGGTTTTTCCATGAGACTTCGCCGGTCAGCATGCGGCCGATCATCTTGAGGCTGAGCACGCTCGTGTCCCAGGTCTGGGAGATTGCTCGTGACAAGCCCTCGACGACCCCATAGCGCACCTCGCCAAACATCGCGAGGCCGCCCGGCGCGGGCTCGGCCACGCCGACGCCGATGCGCCCGATGCGAGCCCCATCCTGCTCGACGAACTCGGGCGTGACGTCGACGACAAGCATGCGACCTCCGCGCTCGAGCTCGAAGGCGAGCGCCCGCCCGGGGGCTTCGCGCACCCTGCTCACCAGCTCGGCCCAGGATTGGATCGGCGTGCCGGCAATCGCGGTCACGCGGTCGCCACTCTGCATGCCAGCGCGCTCGGCCGCGCTGCCTGCCGCAATCCGGCCGATGACCGGGGCAATCTGCGGGCGCCAGGGCGCGAGGCCGATGCGGGCGATCAGGTCGGTATTGCCATCGTCGATCGCTACTGTCGACAGATCGAGCCGGCGGAACGCGTCCACGTCCTCGAGCGTCCTCACCCTGAGCACCACGGCACGGTTGTCGAGCGCATGACGAAGCAGAACCCAGCGCAATTCCTGCCAGCTCCGCACCGCCTCCTCGTCCACTGCGACCACCAGGTCGCCGTCGCGCACGCCCGCCGCCTGCGCAATCGCCGGGGTATCGGACAAGGCCACGCGCGCCAGCAGCTCATCCGTGCCCGCGACCGAGAGCCCCCAGTAGAGGGCGATCGCAAGCAGGAAATTCGCGATCGGGCCCGCTGCAACGATCGCAAATCGCCGATAAACGCTCTGTCGGTTGAAGGACCGGTGCAGCTCGCCAGCCTCGACCGGCCCCTCGCGTTCGTCGAGCATCTTGACGTAGCCGCCGAGCGGGAACGCCGCAAGCGCCCACTCGGTGCGATCGCGCCCGGCGGTGCGCACCAGCAGCGGCTTGCCGAAGCCAATCGAGAAGCGCAGCACCTTCACGCCACACCAGCGCGCCACCAGGTAGTGGCCGAGTTCGTGGACGAGGATCAGCAGCCCGAGGGCGAGGGCGAAGGGGATGAGGTAATCGAAGAGGGTCATCGGTCGATCGAACGTCGGGAAGTCTCGTCCCGTGCGAGTTCGCGGGCATGCGCGTCTGCGGCCAGCGCCGCCTCCAGCGAATCGACCGCGTTCGCCGTGCTGCGTTCCAGGCAGGCGGCGATCACCGCTGGAATATCCAGGAAGCCGATCCGCCGCTCCAGGAAGGCGGCGACCGCCTCCTCATTGGCCGCATTGAGCACTGCCGGCGCCGCGCCACCTGCACGCAGTGCGTCGAAGGCGAGCGCAAGACAAGGGAAACGGGCGAAGTCGGGGCGTTCGAAATCGAGGCGGGCGATCTGGAACAGATCGAGCGGCCGCACGCCGGCGTCGATCCGCTCCGGCCAGGCCATCGCCTGTGCGATCGGGGTGCGCATGTCCGGATTGCCAAGCTGTGCGATCACCGAGCCGTCCGCGTAGTCGACCATCGAGTGAATCACGCTTTGCGGGTGCACCACCACCTCGATCATGTCGGCCGGCGCCCCGAACAGCCAGTGCGCCTCGATCACCTCGAGCCCCTTGTTCATCATCGTCGCCGAGTCCACGGAGATCTTGCGCCCCATGACCCAGTTCGGATGCGCGCAAGCCTGCTCCGGCGTCACCGCGGCGAGCGCCTCGATCGGCACCGCGCGAAACGGGCCACCCGAGGCGGTCAGCAGCACTCGGCGCACGCCCGCCGCCGCGGGCGCGCGTGCATAGCCCGCGGGCAGGGCCTGGAAGATTGCGTTGTGTTCGCTGTCGATCGGCAGCAG
Source organism: Thauera sp. (assembly GCA_023150215.1). GTDB lineage: Bacteria > Pseudomonadota > Gammaproteobacteria > Burkholderiales > Rhodocyclaceae > Thauera. The sequence continues at coordinate 4,182 of JAKLLJ010000291.1, forward strand.
CGTCGCCCCGCTCGCGGCCACGGCGTCCATGAGCAGTCGCCCCGACAGGACGAGCGCCTCCTTGTTGGCGAGCAGCAGCTTCTTGCCG
>JAKLLJ010000292.1 GCA_023150215.1 Thauera sp.
GCCAGCGCGCAGCGAGCGGGGTGGGGGCACAGGCCAGGCGCGCGGTGAAGCCGAGAGCGGCGAGACCGTCGCCCACCGCGGCTTCGATCTGCGCGCTACCGCCGAACAGGCGCAGGCAGGACGAGATCTCGAGCAGCACGGCGTCGGGGGCGGAGAGGCTGATGCGCGGCGTGAAGCGCCCGGCCCAGGTGGCAATCTCGGCGAGCGCTTCGGCCTCGCGTGCAGGATCGCGTGCCTGCAGGTGCAGTTCGGGAAGCAGGGCCAGGGCGCTCGCGCTGCGCTGCCCGCACTCGACGCCGGCGGCCGCGGCAGCGGCGCTGGCGGCGAGCACCCGCCCCTGCGCCGAGACGAGTGCGAGCGGCGGCACTGCGTGTGTGCCGCGGGTGAAGACCTGCAGCGCCAGCTCGGGCACCAGGATGGCCAGCCACAGCATGGTTGGCCTTGCTTTAAGGTGCGCCGACGCGCTGGTTTGCGCACGCCGTTGGGGTGGCCGTGGCGGGGCGCGGCAGCAGCAGCGCTGCGGCGGCAGGCGGGCCGCGACGCTTGAGGATGCGCACCTGCAAAGCACGCGGATGTGCGCTCAAGACCAGGCGCAGCACGGCTGGAGAGGCTTGCGCCGCGGTGGCCAGCGGGCGGAACAGGAACATCGGCGTGGTGCTTTCCTCGGCGGCCAGCTGCAGGCGGCGCAGCGCACCGTTGTCGATGCGTGGGGCCCAGGCGAGCACGCAGGCGCAGGTGCCGGAGAGGAGGGCCTGGCGCGCGCTCCACAGCAGGTCTTCGCGGCGCTCGGGACGCACCACCAGCAGATGCGTCAGCGGCACGCCGGCACGGGCCAGGGCAGGCGCGTAAGGCAGCAGCGGCGGGGCCAGGCAGACGATCCAGCGCCCGGGCGGGGTGGCGCCGAGCAGCGGCAGCAGCAGGCTCAGTTCGCCGACGCCGGGGCGCTCGGCGAGCAGCTCGATGAGCGCCCCGGCCGGCCAGCCGCCGCCGGGCAGTTCGGCGTCGAGCGCGGCGAAGCCAGTCGGAAGCACCGGCCCGGGGGGCTGCGCCAGCCGGCTCGCCGGCCACACGCTGCCGGCGGGCAGCGCGGCCGCAATATCGTGCGCAGGGGTGGCGGCAAGGCTGCCAGCCTCGGCTGCGCGACGGAGCGGGAGCGCCATGACCGTGCGGACATGGGGGGCGGCAGCAACGATCAGTGATCCTTGCGGATCAGGCCGACCATGATGCCTTCGATGACGAGCGGGGCGTGGCGGGTGTCGACCACGATCGGTGCATAGTCGGGATTGGCGGGCAGCAACTCGACCACCGCCCCCTTGCGCTGCAGGGTCTTGACGGTGACATCGTCGTCGACCCGGGCGACCACGATCTGACCGTTGCGCGCCTCGCCGTTGCGATGTACCGCGATCAGGTCGCCGTCGAGGATGCCGGCGTCGCGCATGCTCATGCCGCGCACGCGCAGCAGGTAGTCGGCCTTGGGCGAGAACAGCGCGGGGTCGAGCTGATAGCGTGCCTCGACGTGTTCGGCGGCGAGGATCGGGCTGCCCGCGGCGACGTGGCCGACCAGCGGCAGGCCGAGCGCCTCGGCCAGGCGGATGCCGCGTGCGCGGCCTTCCTCGAGCAGGATCGCACCCTTGGCGGCGAGCGCGCGCAGATGGGTTTCGGCGGCGTTGGGCGAGCGGAAGCCGAAGGCGGTGCACACCTCGGCGCGAGTGGGCGGGCGGCCTTCGGATTCGACGGTGCTACGGATGAAATCGAGGATTTCCTGCTGGCGCGCGGTGAGGATTTCGCTACGGGCGGTCATGACAGCCTCCATGGGATGGCTGTAATTTTAAACAGTCCTGCGCTGCTGGCAAGCGGATTTCAGGGCACCAGCACCGCGGCCCCCTGCAGTGTGCCGCGGCGCAGGTGCTCGAGGGCGTCGTTGGCGTCCTCGAGCGCAAAGCGGGTGACCTCGGTGCGCACCGGCACCTTGGGCGCCAGGGCGAGGAATTCGTCGCCGTCGCGGCGGGTGAGGTTGGCCACCGAGACGATGCGGCGCTCGCCCCACAGGAGATCGTAGGGAAAGGCGGGGATGGTGCTCATGTGGATGCCGGCGCACACCACCGTGCCGCCCTTGGCGACGGCGCGCAGCGCGGCGGGAACGAGCTCGCCGGCAGGGGCGAAGATGAGCGCGGCGTCGAGCGCTTGCGGCGGCGGCTCGTCGCCCGCGCCCGTCCAGCAGGCGCCAAGCTGGCGCGCGAAGGCCTGGCTTGCCCTGTCGCCGGCGCGGGTGAAGGCGTACACCTCGCGGCCCTGCCACACCGCCACCTGGGCGACGATGTGGGCGGCGGCGCCAAAACCGTAGACGCCGATGCGGCGCGCCTCGCCCGCCATCGCCAGCGCGCGGTAGCCGATCAGGCCGGCGCACAGCAGGGGCGCGGCTTCGGCAGCGTCGGCAGCGTCGTCCATCGGGAAGCAGTAGCGCGCATCGGCCACCGTGTATTCGGCGTAGCCGCCCTGGATCTGGTAGCCGGTAAAGCGCGCCTCGTCGCACAGGTTCTCGCGCTGACGGGCGCAAAAGGCGCAGTGGCCGCAGGTCCAGCCCAGCCAGGGCACGCCCATGCGCTGACCGGTGGCCACGCCCTCGACCCCGGCACCGGTCGCCACCACGCGGCCGATGATCTCGTGGCCGGGGACCATCGGCAGCACCGGGTCGGGCAGTTCGCCGTCGATCAGGTGCAGGTCGGTGCGGCACACGCCGCAGGCTTCGACGCGCAGCAGGACCTGCCCGCGGCCGGGCTGGGGTAGCGGCAGGCGGACGGCACGCAGCGGCTGACCGGGGCGTTCGAGCTGCATCGCGCGCATGGTGGCGGGGGCTGCGGTGATGGATGCGGACATGGCTTTTCTCCCCCGGGCTGCGGGCCAATGGTGCGCTGCGACTTGAGCGCTGCCCCGATCTGGGCTATTCGTTCAACACGGTGTCGGCTGGCGGCACCCCAACACAACGACATCGAACAGGGAGGAGGGTCCCCATGCTCAATCCGTCCGCAGCCCGTGCCCGCAGCGATAGTGTTCGCCCGGGGTCTCGGCTAGAATCCGGGCCACATCAGGGAGAACACATGCTGCAGAGCGGAGACATCGCCCCCGCGTTTTCGTTGCCGGATGCCGAGATGGAGATCTTCGACCTCGCGTCGGTGGCCGGCAAGCACAATGTCGTTCTTTACTTTTACCCTCGCGACAAGACCCCCGGCTGCACACGCCAGGCTGCGGACTTCAGCGACCACGAGGACGAGTTTGCCCGTTACGACTGCATCGTGGTCGGTGTGAGCCCCGACGACTGTCTGACCCACGCCGAGTTTCGCGACCAGGAGGGGCTGTCGATCCGCCTGCTTTCCGACCCGGACACCGAGGTGTGCCGGCTCTACAACGTGTGGCAGGAGCGGGAAGTCGACGGGATGAAGAAGATGGGCGTGCGGCGGTCGACCTTCGTGATCGACAAGCAGGGCAGGATTCGCCACGCGCTCTACGATGTGACACCCCGCGGCCACGCCGCCGCGGTTTACGAACTGGTCAAGGAACTGGAATCCCAGAATGCAAAACGAAATCATCAAAAATAGCGTGGTGACGCTCAAGTACACCGTGCGCGACCCTGAAGGCGCGGTGATCGACGACGGCGAACACCCGCTCATTTACCTGCACGGCGGCTACGACGGCATCTTCCCGGTGATCGAAGAAGCGCTGCACGGCAAGAAGGTCGGCGAACAACTGCAGGTCAAGCTGCAGCCCGAGGATGCCTTCGGCGACTACGACGAAGAACTGATCCTGGTCGAGGACGCCAAGCTGTTCCCGGACAACATCGAGGTCGGCATGAGCTTCGAGCGCGTCTCCGAAGACGGCGAGGAAGACATGATCTACCGCATCACCGACATCGCCGACGGCAAGGTCGTGGTCGATGGCAACCACCCGCTGGCTGGCGTGGCGCTGGTGTTCGACGTCACCGTTGCCGAAGTGCGTGCGGCGAGCGCAGAGGAGATCACCCACGGCCACGTGCACGGCCCCGGCGGTCACCACCACCACTAACGTCTGCCAAGGGCCGCGCAAGCGGCCCTTTCGTCGTATGGACGGTCCGCCTCGCCACGGCGGGCGGACGGTCGTTCCTCGCCGTCCCGTCCGTCATCCGGATCCACCTGCCTCCGGGCGCTCGAAGGCTTCTGTGCGCGCATGAACGCTCCGCTCCCTGCCGATCTCCACGACGCCACCTTGGTGCCCCTGCTGCGCGTC
>JAKLLJ010000293.1 GCA_023150215.1 Thauera sp.
TGTTCGCCGCCATCGGCCTCAACGGCCGCGCGGTGCTGCCGATGGTGCTCGGCCTGGGCTGCGTGACCATGGCCACGCTCACCACCCGCATCCTGCACACCCCGCGCGAGCGCCTGATCACCATCTACCTGATGGCGCTGGCGATCCCGTGCTCTGCGCAACTCGGCGTGGTGCTCGGCCTGCTCGGCGGCATCTCCTTCGGCGCCACGCTGATCTGGGTGCTGGCGATCGTCGGCGTGCTGCTGTTCACCGGCTGGCTGGCGAGCAAGGTCGTGCCCGGCAAGCGCGTCCCGCTCGTCACCGAACTGCCGCCGATGCGCATGCCGGTGCTCGGCAACGTGCTCAAGAAGACCGGCGGCCGGCTCAAGTGGTACCTGATCGAGGTCATCCCACTGTTCCTGGTCGGCACCCTGATCATGTTCGGGCTCGACCGCAGCGGCGCACTGCCCTGGCTCATCGAGGCCGGCAAGCCGCTCGTGGTGGACTGGCTCGGCCTGCCGCCGGAGGCGAGCGCCGCCTTCGTGATGGGCTTCCTGCGCCGCGACTTCGGCGCCAGCGGCCTGTTCGCGCTGCAAAGCGAGCTATCGATGATCCAGGCCGTGGTCGGCATGGTCACGATCACGCTCTTCGTGCCCTGCATCGCCAGCCTGATGATGATCATCAAGGAGCAGGGCATGAAGGTCGCCGCGCTGATGCTGGCGATGATCATCCCCACCGCCTTCCTCGTCGGCGGCCTGCTCAACCACGGCCTGCGCCTGATCTTCTGATGGAGCCCGCGATCATGAACGCCCCCCACGCCCATCCTCACGAACGCATCCGCCTCACCGGCACCCCGCTCGGCCGCATGGTGCGCATCACCGACTTCGGCGACGAGATCGACCCGCTGCAGCGCGAACAGCTGCACGCCTACGGCCTGTCGGCCGCGCACGCGGTGAAGGTGCTGCAACAGCAGCCGATGACGGTGCTATTGTGCGAGCACGTCGAGCTCGCCATCGAGCACGCGGTGTCGCGCCACATCTGGGTCACGCCGGCCTGACGCCGCCCGCGTACTGAAGACAAGACCGAAGCCATCGTCCATACTATACGGTATGGACCGGGACGCGCGCGGGATGTCGGCCCGACCAGATCGTTTTCGTACAAACGGGAGAGGAAAAGGATGTCGCAAACCGCATACGAGCAAGGCCTCGACAAGAATCCGGCCAACTACGTACCGCTGTCCCCGCTGAGCTTCATCGAACGCAGCGCGATGGTGTATCCGACCCGCATCAGCGTGGTCCACGGCACCCGCACTTATACCTGGAGCCAGACCTACGAGCGCTGCCGCCGCCTGGCGAGCGCATTGGTGGCGCACGGCGTGGGCAAGGGCGACACGGTCGCGGTCATGCTGCCCAACGTGCCGCCGATGTTCGAGGCCCACTTCGGCGTGCCGATGACCGGCGCCGTGCTCAACACGCTCAATACCCGCCTCGACGCCGAAGCGATCGCCTTCATGCTTGGCCACGGCGAAGCCAAGGTGCTGATCACCGACCCCGAGTTCGCCGCCACCGTGCGTGCCGCGCTCGAGCTGCTGCCCGGCGACAAGCCGCTGGTGATCGACGCACTGGATGACGAATACCCCGGCACCGAGCGCGTCGGCACCATCGAATACGAGGACTTCCTCGCTGCCGGCAACCCCGGCTACCAATGGAGCCTGCCTGCCGACGAGTGGGACGCGATCGCGCTCAACTACACCTCCGGCACCACCGGCAACCCCAAGGGCGTGGTCTACCACCATCGCGGCGCCTATCTCAACGCCGCCTCCAACATCATCAGCTGGGGCATGCCGCAGCACTCGGTTTACCTGTGGACGCTGCCGATGTTCCACTGCAACGGCTGGTGCTTCCCATGGACCATGGCCGCCAACGCCGGCGTCAACGTCTGCCTGCGCAAGGTCGACCCCGCGCTGATCTACGAGCTGATCCGCCGCTACAAGGTCAGCCACATGTGCGGCGCACCGATCGTCTACGGCATGCTGATCAACGCCCCCGACGGCCTGCGCGCCGGCATCGAACACAGCGTCGCCGGCCTCATCGCCGGTGCCGCCCCCCCGGCTGCGATCATCGAGGGCGCCGAGCGCATCGGCTTCGACATCACCCACGTCTATGGCCTGACCGAGACCTACGGCCCGGCCGCCGTGTGCGCCAAGCACCCGGAATGGGACGACCTGCCAATCGACCGCCGTGCCGAGCGCAACGGCCGCCAGGGCGTGCCTTACCACATGCAGCAGGCGATGACCGTGCTCGACCCCGAGACCATGGAAGCGGTGCCCGCCAACGGCGAAGTCATGGGCGAGATCATGTTCCGTGGCAACCTCGTCATGAAGGGCTACCTCAAGAACGAGAAGGCCACCCGCGAAGCCTTCGCCGGCGGCTGGTTCCACACCGGTGACCTGGCAGTGATGCATCCGGACGGCTACACCAAGATCAAGGACCGCTCCAAGGACGTGATCATCTCGGGCGGCGAGAACATTTCCTCGCTCGAGGTCGAGGACGTCCTCTACCGCCACCCGGCGGTGATGACCGCCGCGGTGGTCGCCAGGCCCGACGAGAAGTGGGGTGAAGTGCCGGCGGCCTACATCGAGATCAAGGAAGGCGCCGGCGTCACCGCCGACGACATCATCGCCCACTGCCGGGAACATCTGGCGCGCTACAAGGTGCCCAAGCACATCGAGTTCTGCGTGCTACCCAAGACCTCGACCGGCAAGATCCAGAAGTTCGCCCTGCGCGAGATGGCCAAGTCCGCCTCCGCAATCGAGTGAGGCCCACCGCGCGGGCAGCGCCGTGACGCCACCCGCCGCAGTCCCGGACGCCGTGTCCCGCCACCAGGCGGGCGCGGCGTTTGGTCGTCTGCGCGCTACCAGCCCATGCCTTTGCGGAGCACGAGCAGCACCGCCATGCCGAAGATGAAAGGCAGCCAGGGATTGCGCCAGCGCAGCGCCACCGCCAGCACGACCAGGCCGGCGGCAAACTTGGGATTGAGCGGCGAGACCTCACCACCGTCGATCAGCAGGTCGGGCATGACCAGCGCCGACAGCGCGGCCGCCGGCGCATAACGCAAGGCGCGCTGCAGGGCCGGCGGCAGGCGGCCTTTCTCGCCGAGCAGGATGAAGCTGCCACGCGTGCCGATCGTGGTCATCGCCATCAGGACGAAGGCCAGCCACAGCCACACACCTTCGGTCATCGCGAGGCCCCCCTTTGCTGCCAGTGCTCGGCGGCAAATCCGGCGGCGATGCCGAGCGCGATCCCGGCGACCACGCCCAGGCGCAGCGGCAGCTCGCGCAACAGCACCGCTCCGAGCCCGCCGGCGAGCGCGGCGACCAGCATCGGCCGCGTGCGCACCATCGGCAGCACCATCACCATCAGCGCGATCGTCACCATGAACTCCAGCGACCAGTCGCGCGGCACGAGATCGGCACCGAAGATGCCGAGCGCGGTGCACACCTGCCACAGGCACCAGTTGAACGCCGACGGCGCGATGTAATACCCCCAGCGCCAGTGCGGATCCTCGGCCTTCAGCAGCTTGTCGGCGCCGACCGCGAACACACCATCAACCAGCAGGTAGCTCGACGCCAGCCGGCGCGCGAAGGAGCTGCCATGAAACACCGGCGCGATCGCCGCACTGAAGATCACGAAGCGCAGGTTGAGCGCGAGCGCGGTGAGCCCGATCAGCCACAGCGGCGCGCCGACCGCGATCAGCGGCAGCGCGCCGAGCTGTGCGGTGCCGGCATAGACGAGCAGGTTCATCGCCAGCGATTCGAGTTCGGACAGCCCGACCGAACGCATCGCGATGCCGGTGACCATGGCCCACGGCAGCAGGCCCACCGAGATCGGCAGGAAGTCGCGCAAGCCCTCGCGCGCACCGAGGCGGAAGGAGGATTCCATGAAGTCTTGCGGCAAAAGGATCAAATCATAGCAGGCCGCCCGCTCCCGCTACAGGCGCGGCGGGTGGCGGGTGGCGGGTGGCGTGACCGGCTGTGGCGCGTGGGCGGCTGGGGTTCGCGGCTGCCGCCGCTCCTACAGCGAACGTCGGCGCACGGAATACGCGACATGGTCGATCGGGCGTGGGGTTCGCGGCTGCCGCCGCTCCAGGGGATCGCTGCGCTTCGGGTCAGCGGTAGGAGCGGCGGAAGCCGCGAACCCTCGCGCGCGCGCCCGCAGCACGCTCGGCTCAAAAGCCCAACGACTCCCCCGCCCCGGCCAGGGTCGCGATC
>JAKLLJ010000294.1 GCA_023150215.1 Thauera sp.
GTGGATTCCGCGGGACGCCGGACGCACGCGGGTGCCGCGGGGCGCCGGACGTGCGCGGGTGCCGCGGGACGCCCGCCGCACGGTTTTTTTGTAGGAGCGGCGGAAGCCGCGAACCTTGGGTCGCGCGCCCGCCTCCGCCCACGCCCACCGTTCAGCCCTGCAGCTCGGCGCGGTCGCGGAAGTGCGCCAGCGCCTCGGGATTGGCGAGCGCCTCCTGGTTCTTCACCGCACGCCCGTGCACCACGTTCCTCACCGCCAGTTCGACGATCTTGCCGCTCTTGGTGCGCGGGATGTCGGCCACCTGCAGCACCTTGGCCGGCACGTGGCGCGGCGTGGTGTTGTCGCGGATGGTCTGCTTGATCCGCTTGACCAGCTCGTCGTCGAGCACGAGCCCCTCACGCAGCTTCACGAACAGCACCACGCGCACGTCGTTGGGGTGCTGCGGCGGCCAGTCCTGGCCGATCACCAGGCTCTCCACCACCTCGGGCAGCTTCTCGACCTGGCGGTAGATCTCCGCGGTGCCGATGCGCACCCCGCCCGGGTTCAACGTGGCATCCGAGCGCCCGTAGATGATCAGCCCGCCGTGCGCGGTGATCTCGCAGAAGTCGCCGTGGCACCACACGTTGTCGAAGCGCTCGAAGTAGGCGGCGCGGTACTTGCTGCCGTCGGCGTCGTTCCAGAAGCCGATCGGCATCACCGGGAAGGGTTTGCTGCATACCAGCTCGCCCTTCTCGCCACGCACCGGGCGGCCGTCGTCGTCCCACACGTCCACCGCCATGCCCAGGCCGCGGCACTGGATCTCGCCGCGCCACACCGGCAGCACCGGGGAGCCGAGCACGAAGCAGGAGATGATGTCGGTGCCGCCCGAGATGGACGACAGCTGCAGGTCGGCCTTGATGTCGCGATAGACGTAGTCGAAGCCTTCGGCCACCAGCGGACTGCCGGTACTCATCATCGCGCGCACCGTATCGAGCCGGTGGGTTTCCCGCGGCTTGAGGCCGAACTTCGCCGCGGCGTCGAGGAACTTGGCCGAGGTGCCGAAGTGGGTCATCGCTTCGGCGTCGGCGTAGTCGAACAGGATCCGGTTGTCGCCGGCAAACGGCGAGCCGTCGTAGAGCAGCAGCGTGGCCTCGGCGGCGAGCGCGGAGACCAGCCAGTTCCACATCATCCAGCCGCAGGTGGTGAAGTAGAACACGCGGTCGCCCGGCTTCACGTCGCCGTGCAGGCGGTGTTCCTTGAGGTGCTGCAGCAGCGCGCCGCCGGCGCTGTGCACGATGCACTTGGGCACGCCGGTGGTGCCCGAGGAGTACATGATGTAGAGCGGATGGTCGAAGGGCAGCTCGGCGAAGGCGATGTCGTCGACGAAGTGGAAGGGGGCGATGAAATCCGCGAGCATGCGCGCGTGCGGCACGTGCGACAGGTCGTGGTCGTGGTGCACGTAAGGGACGACGACCACGCGCTTGACCGAGGGCAGCTGGGCGACGATCTCGCCGAGCTTGCCGAGCACGTCCACCGTCTTGCCGCCGTAGTAGTAGCCGTCGCAGGCCACCAGCACCTTGGGCGCGGTCTGGCCGAAGCGGTCGAGCACGCCCTGCACGCCGAAGTCGGGCGAGGCCGAGGTGAAGACCGCACCGAGGCTGGCCGCGGCCAGCATGGCAATGACGGTCTCGGGCAGGTTGGGCAGGTAGGCGGCGACGCGATCGCCCTGCTCGACGCCCTGCTCCTTCAAGGCCGCCGCGAAGTGCGCCACCGCGCGGTAGAGCTCGCCGTGGCTCAGGCGGTTCTTCACCCGCTCCTCGCCCCAGAACACGATCGCGTCGCGCGCGTCGCGCGCGCGCAGCAAGTTGCGCGCGAAGTTCAGCTTCGCGTCCGGAAACCACTGCGCGCCGGGCATCTTGTCGCCATCGACCAGCACCCGCTCGCCGCGCTCGCCAATCACGCCGCGCCCGGTGCCGTCGCCGTCCCACACGCTCGTCCAGAACGCCTCGGGCTGCGCCACCGACCACGCGTGGAGCGCCTCGTAGTCGGGCAAATCGACCCCCCAGCGCTGCGCGGCCGCGAGCCGGAAGGCGGTCACATTGGCAGCGGCGATGCGCTCGGGGGACGGGGTCCACAGGGGCTGCGAGTCAGTCGGATACATCGGGTCTCCTCTCCATCGTCTTATGTTGATGATTGGCGGTCTTGCAGCGTCGCGGCCGGGCGCGTCCCGGCCCGTGCAGGCTCAGGCGACGGGCGCGTCGAAGAGGGCGCGGACCGCATCTGGAATCGGCGCCGACTTGCCGGTGCGCATGTCCATCCACACGGTCTTGGCCGCGCCTTCGGCGTACACGCGCTCATCCCCTTCCACGAAAAGCTGGTACCAGGTCATCACGCTGGTGCGGCCCGGGTCGCCGGCATACATCTTGATGACTACGGTCGCAGGATAATTCACCGGCGCAAGGAAGGTGCAGCTGGCATTGATGATCACCGGCCCGACCGGCTCCTCGACGCTGACGCGCGAGCCCGTCAGCTCGAGCCATTCCACTCGGGTCTGCTCGAAGTAGCGGAAGTACACGGTGTTGTTGACATGGCCATAGGCATCCATGTCTCCCCAGCGCACCGGCATGCGGGTGGTGTAGATCAGCTTTGCGTTGGGACTCATCCTTCGATCTCCTCTTGAATGTGGTGCGGGGTAATGTAACATACGCTCCCGTATGTTTGCGCGCACCCGGATGGGCGGTCACGCCCCTGCCCAGGTCAGCGGCGACGATGTCCGCGCCGGGTTAAACTGGCTGCATCGACCGGGGAACAAGGCGGTCGGCCAGAATAATGAGAGGAGAACAGTATGGAACGCGAGTCGATGGAGTTCGATGTGCTGGTGGTCGGCGGCGGCCCTGCAGGGCTGGCGGCGGCGATCCGCCTGAAGCAGCTGGCCGAGGCCAAGGGCAAGGAATTGTCGGTGTGCCTGATCGAGAAGGGCGCTGAAATTGGCGCCCACACCCTGTCGGGCGCGGTCATCGACCCGCGCTCACTGACCGAGCTGATCCCCGACTGGAAGGAAAAAGGCGCCCCGCTCAGCACCGCGGTCACCGAGGACCAGGTGCTGTTCCTGTCCGCAGCCGGTGTGCGCCGCGTGCCGCCCGCGCTCACCCCCGACTGCTTCGACAACCACGGCAACTACATCGTGCGCCTGGGCAACGTCGTCAAGTGGCTCGGCGAGCAGGCCGAGGCCGCCGGCATCGAGGTCTATCCCGGCTTCGCCGCGGCCGAGATCCTCTATGACGAATCCGGCGCAGTGAAGGGCGTCGCCACCGGCGACATGGGCCTCAACCGCGACGGCAGCCCCGGCCCGCACCACCAGCCGGGCATGGAGCTGCACGCCAAGTACACCCTGTTCGCCGAAGGCTGTCGCGGCCACCTCGGCAAGCAGCTCGAGGCGAAGTTCAACCTGCGCGACGGCGTCGACCCGCAGACCTACGGCATCGGCATCAAGGAGCTGTGGGAGGTCAAGCCCGAGATGCATCGCCCCGGCCTGGTCGTGCACACCGCCGGCTGGCCGATGGACAACCGCACCTACGGCGGCGGCTTCATCTACCACCTCGAGGACAACCTCGTCGCGCTCGGCTTCGTGGTCGGCCTCAACTACGAGAACCCGCACCTGTCGCCCTTCGACGAGATGCAGCGCTGGAAGACCCACACCGAGGTGCGCAAGCACATCGAGGGCGGTAAGCGCCTCGCCTACGGCGCACGCGCCATCGCCACCGGCAACATCCAGAGCCTGCCGCGGCTGATCTTCCCGGGTGGCGCGCTGGTCGGCGACGACGCCGGCTTCCTCAACGCCGCGCGCATCAAGGGCGTGCACGCCGCGATCAAGTCCGGCATGCTCGCCGCCGAAGCCGCCTTCGACGCGCTCGCCGCGAACCGCCAGCGCGACGCGCTCACCGCCTACCCGAGCGCCTTCCGCGACTCCTGGCTGTACGCCGAGCTGCACAAGTACCGCAACTTCAAGCCGCTGATGAAGAAGGGCCTGTGGATGGGCTCCTTCCTGTTCGGCATGGACCAGATGCTGTTCCGCGGCAAGGCGCCGTGGACGCTGCACAACTCGTCCGACCACGACAAACTCAAGCCGGCCGCCGAGTGCCCGAAGATCGACTACCCGAAGCCCGACGGCGTGCTCACCTTCGACCGCCTCTCCTCGGTGTTCCTGTCGAACACCAACCACGAGGAAGAGCAGCCCTGCCACCTGCAGCTGAAGGATCCGTCG
>JAKLLJ010000295.1 GCA_023150215.1 Thauera sp.
GCGAGTGCGTTTTGCATCATGAAACGAAATGGAGCGCTGTGAAACGGAAATGCGTGGCGGCTCTGCTGCATTGCACGCCCCAATGGTTTCTGTAGGAGCGCCGGCAGGCGCGAATACGGCGGTGGTCTTCGTCACCCGTGTCGATCGCTGCGTGGCTGCTTTCGCTGCTGCCCCCCGCTCCTCGCTCCTCGCCCCTTGCGCCTGACACCGCTCAGAGCAAGGGCTCCGCACTCACGACCACGCCGTCCTCGTCGGCATAGACGTAATGGCCGGGCTGGAAGGTGACGCCGCCGAAGGTGACAGGGACATCGACTTCGCCGACATTGCGCTTGACCGTCTTCTTCGGGTGGGTGCCGAGTGCGAACACGCCGAGGTCCATCTCGCCGATCGCCTTCGCGTCGCGGATGCAGCCGTACACGATGATGCCGGCCCAGCCGTTCTTCACCGCGAGTTCTGCGAGTTGGTCGCCGACGAGGGCGCAGCGCATCGAGGCACCACCGTCGATCACGAGCACACGACCATCTCCGGCGCTTTCCAGCCCCTTGCGGACGAAGGAGTTGTCCTCGAAGATCTTCAGCGTGGCGATCGGTCCGCCGAAGGACGGGCGCCCGCCGTAGCTGGCGAACATGGGCGCGACCACGGCGATTTTGTCTTCATGGGCGTCGCACAGGTCGGCGGTCTGGATGTTCATGCTGGCTCCTTGAGTGGCAGTGTGCGCCTCATCGTCGGCGCGAGGAGCGGGGATGATAATCGAGACTGCAGCCGGGCGCAGCGGCGGGCGGCGGCGGCCCTGGCGTCAGCGTTCGGGCAGGGTCACGAAGCCCATCTTCTCGATGCCCGCGCCGCGCGCCTCGGCCATCACCTCGGCGATGACTTCGTAGCGCGTGTTGCGATCGGCACGCAGATGCAGCTCGGGCTGCGGCTGTTGCGCGGCCGCGGCGGCCAGGCGAGCCGGCAGCGCCACCTCGTCCACCGGGTCGTTGTTCCAGAACACGCGCCCTTCGCCGTCGATCGACAGCATAACCGTTTCCGGCTTCTGCTCGGTTGGCGCACTGGATGCCTGCGGCAGGTCGATCTTGACCGAGTGGGTCAGCAACGGCGCGGTGATCATGAACACGATCAGCAACACCAGCATCACGTCGATCAGCGGCACCATGTTGATGTCGCTCTGTGGCGTGCGCTCGCTGCCCTGGCTGAATCCGCCGAATGCCATCATGCCGCTCCGTGGGCCGGTGTGGGCGCCGCAGCGCCCGTATCCGCGGTGCGCGCCGCGGCGCCGGTGACGGTGGCGATGCGCGCGCCGGTGGCGAACCAGGCGTGCAGGTCATGGGCGAAGGCGTCGAGCTCGGACAGCTCGAGGCGGTTGGCACGGGTGATGCCGTTATAGGCGAGCACCGCCGGAATCGCGACGAAGAGGCCGAAGGCGGTCATGATCAGCGCTTCGCCGACCGGGCCGGCGACCTTGTCGAGCGTGGCCATGCCGGATGCGCTGATGTTCACCAGCGCGTGGTAGATCCCCCAGACCGTGCCGAACAGGCCGACGAAGGGCGCGGTCGAGCCGATCGAGGCGAGCACGGTCAGGCCCGACTCGAGCGCCGCGGTCGATAGCGCGATCGACTTGCGCAGCGCTCGGGTGATCACCTCGTCGGCGTCGAGGTTGCCGCCCAGGGTGTTGCCACGGGTGTGGCGGCGCACGTGCTGCGCGACCGCGGCACCCTGCTGGGCGAGGGCCTCTAAGGGCGAGCCGGGCGCGCGTTCGGCCAGTACGCGCAGGCCAGTTTCGAGGTCGGGTGCCGCCCAGAAGGCCTCCACCGCGCCGCTGTGGCGACGCGCGCGCAACTGGCGCAGCACGCGGTTGAGGATCAGGTACCAGCTGGTGATCGACATCACCAGCAGGATCACGCCGACGGCGCGGATGATGGTGTCGGATTGCGCCCAAAGATGGGCGAGGCCGAAGGCCTGCGTGCTGTCCATGCTCAGTTTCCTTGGAGTTTGAAGACGATGGGCACCAGGACCCAGGATTCGATCGCGGTGTCGCCGCGGCGTGCCGGAACGAAGCGCCAGCGTGCGACCGCCTCGCGCGCGGCGCGGTCCAGGCGCTCCGAGCCCGAGCTCGCGCGCAATTCGACCTGCGCGGGCGAACCGTCGGGGGATACCAGCACGCGCAGCGTGACCTGGCCTTCCTCGCGCAGCCGGCGCGACAGCGGCGGATAGCCTGGGCGCGGGTTGTTGAGGTAGGCGGCGTCGAAGCGCGCGGCCGTCACCGTCGCCGGGGCGGCGACCGGTACCGGCACGGGGGGCGCAGCGGCGGGTGCGGGCGGCGTTGGTGACGGCGGCGCCGCTTCTGCGGCCGCGCTCAGCGCGGTCGGTGATTCGGTGACCGGCGCAGGGCGCTTGACCACCGGCTTCGGCGCCGGCTTCTTCACCACGGCTTTGGGCGGTGGCGGGACGGGGTCGGGCGGACGGAGCTCGGGCACCGGGGGGGCGGGCGGGATGGGCTCCGGCGGCCGGGGTGGCGTCGGCAGTGGTTCGGGGGGGGGCGGCGACGTCGGCTCGGCTGCAATCAGTGCGACCTGGATCGGCACGAGCTCGACGGGCGTCGGGCGCTCCTGGCCGAGGTGGGCGAGTGCGGCCAGACCGGCGACATGAGCGATGGCTACAAAGCCGGCAAGCCCCAGCCTTCGCCAGGGCGAAGCGGCAAAGGCGAAGCCCGGGGTGCTTTGGGCGCCGAGGTCGGAGTCCGTCCGTGTGCTTCCGGGTACGCAAGCTGAGGCGGTGGCGGACGCGTCGGCGCTCAGGGATGGGGACGAAGAAGGCAACAGCGATAGTGCCGGGGCGGCTTGATGCATCGGGGCGGAGGCAGGAGGCTGCCTCCGCGGAGGCAGCATGGGGTTGGGGTGGGAGTCAGGACGCGCTCGGTTCCATCTGCGACTGCAGGTAGTTCTGCAGGCCGACGCTATCGACCAGGCCGAGCTGTGTTTCCAGGTAATCGATGTGCTCCTCGGTGTCCTCGAGGATGTGCTCGAACAGTTCGCGCGACACGTAGTCCTTACAGGATTCGCAGTACGCGATCGCCTCGATCAGGCTTTCGCGCCCGCCGAGTTCGAGCTTCAGGTCGCCCTGCATGCATTCAGGCACGTTCTCGCCGATCAGCAGCTTGTTCAGGCTCTGCAGGTTGGGCAGGCCTTCGAGGAACAGCACGCGCTCGATCAGCATGTCGGCGTGCTTCATCTCCTCGATCGACTCGTCGTACTCGTGCTTGCCGAGCCGGGTGAAACCCCAGTTCTTGTACATGCGCGCATGCAGGAAGTACTGGTTGATCGCGGTCAGCTCGATGGTCAGTTGCTTGTTGAGGTACTGGATGACTTTCTTGTCGCCTTTCATCATGCCTCCAAGGGTGCGGTAAATGCGCTTCTCATGCCCGCGACCAACCCGCCGATATCCGTCCGCGAGGTGGTTCCGAGCGCCGACTGCAGGCAGTCGTGTGCGCAACGTGCGCAGCGCCCGCATTCGGCGGTGACGCCGAGTGAGTGACGCAGGTCGCGCAACTTGCGCGCACCCTGGGCCGCGGCCTGGTGGATCTGGCGTTCGGTCACCGCGCTGCATACGCACACGTACATAGTCTAGCCTCCTGAGGGCGTTTTGCCCCGCCTTGAAGTCACTTGGTGAGGATCAGCTTGCCGTTGCGCGTTGCGCGCAGCACGTATTCGCTGCCCTCATGCTCGATCCGCACCTCGCGCCCGTTGCCGAGCAGTTCCCGGCTGGAAAGCAGGGTGCCTGCGCCTGCCCGTGCATGCGCAGGCATCGACGTGACGTTGTCTGGCGCGAATGCGGTGGCAGCGGAGGGAGCGGTGTGCGGCATCGAGGAATGTCTTTAAAAATACGAATGATTCGCATTAGAGCACGAGAGGTGTGGGGCTGCAATGCCTGCTGCGAAGTTGGGCAAGGTGAGGTGTCGGATGAAGTGGGCGAAGTGGGGCGAGCGAGGTGGCGGAGGTGGGAGTTCGCGGCTTCCGCCGCTCCTACAGGAGCCCGCCGGTGCCGCAGCCCCGGCGCTTCGGTTTGCTGTAGGAGCGGCGGAAGCCGCGAACGTCGGCGCCTGGAATCCGCCGCGTCGCCTCGTCGCCCGGGGGGTTCGCGCCTGCCGGCGCTCCTACATCGAAACCACCGCGTTCCCGAAGGCACTGCAGG
>JAKLLJ010000296.1 GCA_023150215.1 Thauera sp.
AGGCGGCGCGCTCGCCGATGACAGTCTCCCATTTGAGGATTCCCGTGATCAGCAGCGCGGCGCTGCCGCAGAGGGCGGCGGCCGTGATGTCGATGCCGGTCTGGCTCGACGACACCCATGCGCCGCAGACGCCGGCGAAGACCGCCAGCAGGATCTTCTGCGCGCGCGACATCGGCCCCATCTTGACGAGCTCACCGCGGGCGAACTCAAGGCCGGCAAGAAGGTGCGCGTGATCTCGGGGTCGGTGTTCGGTGGCCGCAGCGCGCGCGGTGCCTGTGCCTTCCTCGGTCGCTACCACCTGCAGGTGTCTTGCCTGGAAGAAGGTACGGAACGCGAGGTGCTGCATTACCTGCGCGCCGGCGTGAACAAGCACTCGGTGATGAACCTCTTCGTCTCCAAGCTGGCCTCCGGCCGCCTGTTCGACTTCACCACCTCGACCAACGGCAGCCCGCGCGCGATGGTGCCGATCGGGAACTACGAAGAGGTGATGCCGCTCGACATCCTGCCGACGCAGCTGCTGCGCGCGCTGATCGTCGGCGACACCGAGATGGCGCAGAAGCTCGGCTGCCTGGAGCTGGACGAGGAAGACCTCGCGCTGTGCACCTATGTGTGCGCCGGCAAGTATGAATACGGTCCCATCCTGCGGGACAACCTGACTCGCATCGAGAAGGAGGGTTGAGCATGAGTCTGCGCTCCTGGCTTGACAGCATCGAGCATCACTTCGAGAAGGGTGGCAAGTACGAGCGGTTCTACGCCCTGTACGAGGCCGTGGACACGGCCCTGTACAAACCGCCCCTGGTTACCCGTACCACCGCCCACGTGCGCGACGGTCTCGACCTCAAGCGCATGATGATCACGGTGTGGCTGTGCACTTTCCCGGCGATGTTCTTCGGCATGTGGAACGTCGGCTACCAGGCCAACACCATCCTCGCCGGCAGCGCCGAGCTGATGGCGGCGCAGGACGGCTGGCGCATCGCGCTCGCCAGCGCGCTGGCCGGACTCGATCCCGCCAGCCTGTGGGCCAACTTCGTGCACGGGGCGACCTACTTCCTGCCGATCTACCTGACGACCTTCATCGTCGGCGGCTTCTGGGAAGTGCTGTTCGCGTCGATCCGCAAGCACGAGGTCAACGAGGGCTTCTTCGTCACCTCGGTGCTGTTCGCGCTCACCCTGCCGCCCGACACCCCGCTCTGGCAGGTGGCGCTCGGCATCAGCTTCGGCGTGGTGATCGCCAAGGAAGTCTTCGGCGGCACCGGCAAGAACTTCCTCAACCCCGCGCTCGCCGGTCGCGCCTTCCTGTACTTCGCCTATCCGGCGGAGATGTCGGGCGACGCGGTGTGGACCGCGGTCGACGGCTATACCGGCGCCACCATGCTGTCGCTCGGCGCCGCCGGCGGCATCGAGGCGGTGGTCGGCAACGGCATCGACTGGATGAGCGCCTTCCTCGGCACGGTGCACGGCTCGATCGGCGAGACCAGCACGCTGGCCATCCTGATCGGCGGCGTGGTGCTGCTGGCCATGAAGATCGCGGCGTGGCGCATCGTCGCCGGCGTCTTCCTCGGCATGGTCGCCGCCAGCCTGCTCTTCAACGCGATCGGCTCCGACACCAACCCGATGTTCGCCGTGCCCTGGCACTGGCACCTGGTGATGGGCGGTTTCGCCTTCGGCATGATGTTCATGGCCACCGACCCGGTGTCGGCCTCCATGACCAACACCGGCAAGTGGATCTTCGGTGCGGTGGTGGGAGTCATGACCGTGCTGGTGCGCGTGGTGAACCCCGCCTTCCCCGAAGGCATCATGCTCGCCATCCTGTTCGCCAACCTGTGCGCGCCGCTGATCGACCATTTCGTGGTCGCGGCCAACATCAAGCGGAGGCTCGCGCGCCATGTCTAAGAAAGAATCGACGAGTCGCACGCTGATGGTGGCGCTCGCGGTCAGTCTCGTCAGCTCGGTGTTCGTCGCCGGCGCGGCGGTGTCGCTCAAGCCGGTGCAGATCGAGAACCGCCAGCTCGACAAGCAGCGCAGCATCCTGTCCATCGCCGGTCTCGGCGGCGACGGCATGTCCGGTCGCGAGGTCAAGGAGCTCTTCGCCAGCCGCATCAGCGCGAAGGTGGTCGACCTTGAGACCGGCGAATACACCGATGCCCACGATCCGGCCGTGTTCGATCCGCTCAAGGCGGCGCGCGATCCCAAGCTCTCCGATGCGCTCGCCGGCGAGGAAGACATCGCGCTGATCAAGCGGCGCGAGCGCTTCACCACCGTCTACATGGTGGAAAAGGACGGCAAGCTCGAATCGCTGATCCTGCCGATCCGCGGCTACGGCCTGTGGTCCACGCTGCACGGCTTCATGGCGGTGAAGGCCGACCTCAACACCGTGGTCGGCATGGGCTTCTACCAGCACGCCGAGACCCCAGGCCTGGGCGGCGAGGTCGACAACCCGAACTGGAAGGGCCTGTGGCCGGGCAAGCAGCTCTTCGACGCGCAGGGCAAGCCGGTGATCCGCATCGTCAAGGGGGGCGTCGATCCGGCCAGCCCGGAGGCGAAGCATCAGGTCGATGCGCTCGCCGGCGCCACGCTGACCAGCAACGGTGTCGACCGCCTGATCCAATTCTGGCTCGGTGAGCAGGGCTTCGGCCCGCTGCTCGCCAGGCTGCGTACCCAGGGGGCTTGAAAATGGCCAAACCGACCGTCAAGGAAGTCCTGTTCAATCCGGTCTTCGCCAACAATCCGATCGGCCTGCAGATCCTCGGCATCTGCTCGGCACTCGCGGTCACGTCCAACCTGCAGACCGCGCTCGTGATGTCGCTCGCGCTCACGCTGGTGACCGGCTTCTCCAACCTGTTCATCTCGATGATCCGCAACCAGATCCCGAGCTCGATCCGCATGATCGTGCAGATGGTGATCATCGCGTCGCTGGTCATCGTGGTGGACCAGATCCTCAAGGCCTACGCCTACGGCCTCTCCAAGCAGCTCTCGGTGTTCGTCGGCCTGATCATCACCAACTGCATCGTGATGGGCCGTGCCGAAGCCTTCGCCATGCAGAACCCGCCGATCCTGTCGTTCTGGGACGGCATCGGCAACGGCCTCGGCTACAGCGTGGTGCTGCTCACCCTGGGCGTGATCCGCGAGCTCTTCGGTGCCGGCAAGCTCTTCGGCGTCGAGATCATCGCGCTCGCCAAGGACGGCGGCTGGTACGTGCCCAACGGCCTGCTGCTGTTGCCGCCCTCGGCGTTCTTCCTGATCGGCCTGCTGATCTGGGCGCTGCGCACCTGGCGCCGCGAGCAGGTCGAGAAGCCCGCCTTCCGCATGGCGCCGCAAGTCGTGGAAAAGGAGGCCTACTGAAATGGAACACTATCTGAGCCTCTTCGTGCGCGCCGTGTTCATCGAGAACATGGCGCTCGCCTTCTTCCTTGGCATGTGCACCTTCATCGCGATCTCGAAGAAGGTCGAGACCGCGATCGGCCTCGGCATCGCGGTGGTCGTGGTGCAGACCATCACGGTGCCGGCCAACAACCTGATCTACACCTACCTGCTGCGCGAAGGCGCGCTGGCGTGGGCGGGGCTGCCGGACGTCGATCTGTCCTTCCTCGGCCTCTTGTCCTACATCGGCGTGATCGCGGCGATCGTGCAGATCCTCGAGATGCTGCTCGACAAGTACGTGCCCAGCCTCTACAACGCGCTCGGTGTCTTCCTGCCGCTGATCACGGTGAACTGCGCGATCATGGCCGGCTCGCTGTTCATGGTCGAGCGCGACTACAACCTTGCCGAGAGCACGGTGTATGGCATCGGCTCGGGCGCCTCGTGGGCGCTGGCGATCGCGCTGCTCGCCGGCATCCGCGAGAAGCTCAAGTACAGCGACGTGCCCGAGGGCCTGCAGGGCTTGGGCATCACCTTCATCACCATCGGCCTGATGTCGCTCGGCTTCATGTCCTTCTCTGGCGTGCAGCTCTAAGGAGACCGTGAAACGATGAATACCGAAATCATTCTGGGCATCGGGATGTTCACCGCCATCGTGCTTGCGCTGGCCGTGTTCATCATCGCCGCGCGCTCGAAGCTGGTGTCCTCGGGCGAC
>JAKLLJ010000297.1 GCA_023150215.1 Thauera sp.
CATCGCGATCGAGCCGGGCACGTCCGACGGGATGATCTCGCCGTTGATGCGGGGGGTGAGCGCGGCGGCCTCGAGCAGCATGCCGGCGGCCAGGTGCACGTTGAAGCCCGCCCAGATCGCCGAGGCGCCGGTCTCCGCGGCCATCGCCGCGGCGAAGGCGTCGGCGCGCTTCTCGAGTGCGTGCGCTGCCTTCATCAGCAGTGCGCGGCGCTCGCCAGGCCCGATGGCCGCCCAGGCGGGGAAAGCGGCGGCGGCCGCGTCGACCGCCGCCACCGCATCGGCGGCGGTGGCCGCCGGCGCGCGCGTGGCCACGGCGTGGTCGAGCGGGTTGCGGCGTTCGAAGGTCGCGCCGCCGGTGGCGTTGCGGCGCTCGCCGCCGATCAGCAGATGGATCGTGTTGATCGCGTTCATCATTCGATTCCTCGTCATGGAGAAGGCCGCGGTGCGCACCGCAGGGTGGCACCGCGGCGCGGCAGCTTACAGGCTGATGCCGCAGCGGCCCGGCGCAATGATGTTGTTGGGGTCGAGGGCGCGCTTGAGGCGGCGTTCGACGTCGCGCTTGACCGGGCCATAGGTGGCGGCGACCTTCTCGGCGAAGGCGGTGCTCGCACGATAGACTCCATAGCCTTCGCGGGCGAAGGCCTGCAGCAACTCGTCGAAGCAGGCGTAGGCCTTCTTCATCTCTTCGGCATCGCTGCGGTCGTAGAGCAGGTCGATCACGTGGTGCATGTCGCGCCAGCCGACAATGAACTCGCCGACGTAGTCGAAGCCGTACTTGGCGAGGATTCCCTTGGCCAGCTGCATCTGCTTGAGCGTCTCGCTGCCCTTGGCCTGCGACACCGGGGCGAACCACATCGAGCCGCCGCCCCCGCGCCAGTTGTAGAGGTCGAACTCGCCCAGGTTGGGCTTGCCCTTCATGAGGTCGAAGCGGTACTGGGTGGCCCGCCCGCCCTGGTCGGCCGACTCGGTGATCAAGGTGCCGCCGGTCGCCGCCGCCACCGCTTCGATGATCTTCCAGTTCGCGGCGTTGGTTTCCGGCGTGCCGTAGAGCGCGGCATACACGTTCCAGGCGCCGAGGTTGTGATCCTTGCGGATCTTCTGCACCGCCTCGTCGCTGATCGCGCCCGGGCCCGGGTGGTAGTCGGCGCGATTGACCTTGGTGCAGGGCGCCTCCCACAGCGTGTGGGCGATCACCACCGCGTTGGGGATCACCATCGCGATGCGCAGCGGGCGCAGCGCGTCGACGATCTTGGTGATGTCGGTGTCTTCCGGGTACTGGATCAGGAAGGGACGGTAGTCGGGCGGCGCCGGCATCAGCCACATGCCCATCTTGGTGACGATGC
The DNA here is from genome assembly GCA_023150215.1 of Thauera sp. Classification (GTDB taxonomy): domain Bacteria; phylum Pseudomonadota; class Gammaproteobacteria; order Burkholderiales; family Rhodocyclaceae; genus Thauera. Next base: position 1,344 of record JAKLLJ010000297.1, read on the forward strand.
CGTAGTTCGACTGGGTGAAGATGCCGTCCAGCGTCGGGCCGTAGCCCCACTTGAAGACCTGCCAGGTGTTCGAGCCTGGCATCGAGCCCATGCCGGTGCGCAGCACCTCGCCGTCGGCGAGCACCACCTCCATGCCCGATGAGAACAGGAAATGCTCGCCGTAGGGAGTGTAGCCGACGCCGCGGTCGACCATGTTGCCGAGCGGGCCGGCGATCACCGAGGGCGTGGGGCAAGAGAACCACAGCGGCAGCTTCTTCTCCTGCAGATAGTCGTAGAGCTGCTGGTAGGTCACGCCGGGTTCGACGAGCGCGGTGCACAGCTCGGCGTCCACATCGAGGATGCGGTTCATGCGGCGCAGGTCCATCACCAGCTGGCCGCGCTCGACCGGGGCGGCCGAGCCGTAGCCGAGGTTCTTGCCGGTGGAGATCGGATAGACCGGGATGCGGCGCTGGTTGAGCACCCGCATGATCGCCTGCACCTGCTCGACGTTCGCGGGCATCACCGCGGCCGAGGGCGCATGCTGTTCGTCGGGCACGGCCATCATGATCTTGTTGTAAGGGGCGAGGGCGGTGCCTTCGGCGAGGACGTGATCGGCGCCGACGATCGCGCGGATCTCGGTGAGCGCGAGCTCGAAGTCGCTTGCGCTGACGCCCTTGGGCAGCACGTTGGGCTGGGGTGTGTTCATGGTGTCTCCGGGTGCGGAAGGCGAATGGGAATGATCGGGTCGCGGGGCCGGGCTCAGAGCCGGATCAGGAAGGAGGCGAGTGCATCGCTCGCCCCGGTGAGCGCCGGATCGAGGGTCGGTGCGCGTGCCGGCACCTGGCCGCTGCCGAGCGCGGCGCGGTAGAAGGCTTCGACATGCGTGCCCGGGTCGATGGCCGTCGCGTGCCAGGCGAGCGCTGCGCCGCACGCGGTCGCGGTGCAGGCATGGCGCGTGCCGCCCGCGCCGAGGCGATGGTGGCCGTGGGCGAGCAGGTGCGCGCCGCGGCTGGACGCCAGCGCCTGGAACACCACCGCCGAGGCGTCGTCCATCACGCCCAGCAGATGGGTGCCACGCGGCAGGGTGAGCAGGGCGTCGAGCTGGTCGAATCGGCGCAGCGCTGCGGCGTCGCGCTGCTGAAGGGGAACGGCGCGCCCTGCGCTGCCGAGTGCCGCGGCCAGTTGCTGTGCCAGTGCGATCGCGGCCGGCCGGTCCAGCTGGCCGATCACCTGCAGCGCCACATCGTCGGTCGCACCCGTGGGCAGTGCGAGCACGGCCGCTGCGGCCGGCAGTGTGGCCAGCGGGGTGCCGAGCAGCACGCCGCCGCCCGCGCGGCGGAAGAATTCACGTCTGTTCATGACGCCTCCTATTTCTTGGCCGCAGCCGATTCCGACACCCAGCGCGCCACGCTGGCGAGCGCGGCGTTGTCGATCTCGGTGGGGCGGAAGCTCGGCATCGCGCGAAAGCCGTGGCGAACCACGTTCTCGATATAGACCGTCGGCAATTGGCGGCCGACGATTGCCGGGCCGATCCCCTTGTCGTGGCAGTAGCTGCACACCTTGGCGTAGGTCGGGTCGCGCACCTCGACCGGCTGGTCGGCGGCCACCGCGGCCTGGGTGCAAACCAGCACGAAGCCGGCAAGGATGGTTCTGGCTGTCGAATGCATGGATCTCCTCCGTAGCAGGGGTATGGGTCCCCTGTCGCAGGTCATCAAAGCAATTGGCGGGCCAGGGGGGCTCGAATTGTTGAACGACCAACAATCACGCGGCTTGGGGCGATCCAGAGCGGCCCGTGGCCGTGCGCAAGCTTTGTCGCAGGATGCGACAGTGGCGGTGTGATTCGCGTTGATGTTGCGCGCGATCGCCCGGGTGGCAAGGCATTGAGTGCTGGTGTCGTGTTTTGCGACAGCGTTGCACACCGCTTCACCCGCCCCGGGTCGTCGGATCCCGTGCGCCTGCGTTCGCGCCTGCCGGCGCTCCTACACGCCCCCGCGCGTCCGAAGCGCCCGGTAGGAGCGGCGGCAGCCGCGAACACGGCGCCTGCTCCACCGCGGCGCGAATCCCCGGCAAGCGCCGTTCAGCCGCCGCCGTGCCTTTCGTCCGGCTGCACGCGCAGCAGGCGATAGATCGTCGAGCGCGCGATACCCAGCCTGGTGGCGGCGGCGCTGACGTTGCCGCCCAGGCTGTCGACCGCCCAGCGGACGTAGGCCTGCTCCTGCTCGGCGAGCGGCACGATGCGCTCGAAGCCGGCGCTGCGCATGGCCGTGGGTGCCGCGGCAGGGTGGAGCAGGGAGTCGACCAGCGGGGCGTCGAGGGTGTCGCGCTCGGCGAAGACCAGCAGGCGCTCGAGCACGTTGCGCAGTTCGCGCACGTTGCCCGGCCAGGGGTAGTCGACCAGGCGCTGCATTGCTGCCGGGTCCATGCGCGGCACCGGCGTGCCCGTGTTGCGCCGAGCCGCGCGCTGCAGCAGATGCTCGACCAGCAGCGGGATGTCGTCGCGCCGTGCGCGCAGCGGCGGCACGACGATGTGTACCACGTTGAGCCGGAACAGCAGGTCGTGGCGGAAACGCCCCGCGGCGACCGCTGCGTCGAGGTCGCGATGGGTGGCAGCGATCACGCGCGCACCGGTGCGGCGTTGCGTGCTGGCGCCGAGCGGGCGGAACTCGCCGCTGTCGAGCACGCGCAGCAGCTTGGCCTGGAGCGCCAGCGGAAGGTCGCCGATTTCGTCCAGAAACACG
>JAKLLJ010000298.1 GCA_023150215.1 Thauera sp.
AGCGGTCGGCGCGTGTGGCTGCCGCTGCCCGCAGAGGCCGACCCGGCGCAGCCCTGCTTCCTGGCACGCTTCCTGATCTCGGGGCCGCTGGCGGTGGATGCGTGAATGCACGCCCGCGGCGCCTGGGGCTGCGGGGGCGGAGGGTTCGCGGCTGCCGGCGCTCCTACAGGAAGCGCGGTGGTCCTGTAGGAGCGCCGGCAGGCGCGAATGCGTGACGCTGGCGTCGCTACAGGCCTGTGAGCCCGGCGTACCCTTATAGGCGCGGCGAAAGCCGCGAACTTTTGACTCACCAGGCCATTGCCGACGCCGGACGCCATCGGCCGGCGCGATTGCCCTCCACATTCATCCCCAGAAGGACCCACCATGATCCTCACCATCGACCTCGTATCCGACTTCGTTTGCCCGTGGTGCTTCCTCGGCAAGATCCGCCTCGACCGCGCGCTCGCCGAGCTCAAGGCCGCGCGCCCCGATCTCGATGTGCGCGTGAGCTGGCTGCCCTTCTTCCTCAACCCCGACACGCCTGCCGCCGGCGAACCCTATCGCGCCTTCCTCGACAACAAGTTCGGCGGCCCGATCAAGGCCGAGGCCGTGCTCGACACGGTGCGCGAAGCGGCGGCGGGCGACGGCCTTGAATACGCTTTCGAGCGCATCCAGACCCGCCCCAACACCCTGCGCGCGCACCGCCTGATCTATCGCGCCCAGGCCCACGGCCACAAGCCGGCGCACATCCAGGCCCTCGCCCACGCCCTGTTCGCCGCCCACTTCCAGGAAGGTCGCGACATCGGCGACCTCGACACTCTCGCCGACATCGCCACGGCCTGCGGCGACCGCCGCGATGTAGCGTACGAGTGGCTGGCCAGCGGCGAGGACACCGACAAGGTCAAGCGCATGGCCGCGGGCGTGCGCCGCCAGGGCATCGAAGGCGTGCCCTTCTTCATCCTCAACCGTCGCCTGTCGCTGTCCGGCGCCCAGTCCGCCGCGGTGATCGGGGCCGCGATCCTGCAGTCGCTCGAGGAAGGCCGCCCGTCGTGAGCGGCGGCGGCCAGGGAACACCGGCACGCGCGGCGTAGTCTGAGCGACAGTCCGTCATTCAGGATCCCGCCGCCATGAGCGTCACCCAGGAGTTCCTCCATACCCTCGCCGCCGAGGATCTGCGCGCGCTTGCCGAGGCGCACGCATTGCTCGAGCGCCCCAGCCTTGCCGCCCGCCTGAGCAGCTTCATCGGCAGCCCGCTGGAAAAAGGCCTGTCACGCCTGCCGGTGAGCTGGCGCGAACGCATTGGCGGGCTGGCTCACGACGCCCTGCTGAAGGCCATGGACACCGCCGCGAAGACCCTGCAGCCGGCAGTGCAGCCGGCCTCTCCGCGCCTGCACAAGCTGCTCGGCTCGATGAGCGGCGCGGGCGGCGGCGCCTTCGGCGTCGCCGGGCTGACGGTGGAGATCCCGCTCTCCACCGTGCTGATCATGCGCTCCATCCTCGACATCGCGCGCGCGGAAGGCGAGGACATCGCCAGCGCGCAGGCCCGGCTCGCCGCGCTCGAGGTGTTCGCGCTCGGCGGCAACGCAGCCAGCGACGATGCGGCCGAGGCCGGCTACTACGCGGTGCGCGCCGCGCTCGCCACCACGGTATCGGAAGCCACCCGCCACTTTGCACAGAAAGGCCTGAGCAGCGAGAGCGCACCCGCCCTGGCGCGCCTGATCACCCTGGTTGCCGCGCGCTACAAGGTGCAGCTCACGCAGAAGGCGGCCGGCATGCTGGTGCCCGGAATCGGCGCGGTCGCGGGGGCAACGATCAACCTGATGTTCATGAACCACTTCCAGGACGTCAGCCGCGGCCATTTCACCATGCGGCGGCTGGAGCGCCGCTACGGCGAGGACGCAGTGCGCGCGGCGTGGCAGGCGATGGGGTCCTGAGCGCGGCTAGGCACCGGCACGGGGGGGTGCGGGAAGGCTATGTTCTCGGCTACCGCCGCTCCTACAGACACGCGGGGGTTCGTGTAGGAGCGCCGGAAGGCGCGAATGCCGCGGCCGGGAGCGCGACGCGCACCGGTTGCCGGACCGCCCTGTTCGCGGCTTCCGCCGCTCCTACAGGCGCGTGGCGGGCGGGTAGGCTTCGACGAAGGTTTCCCACGGCAGCGGCCGGCTGAAGTGGAAGCCCTGCGCCAGGTCGCAGCCCTGCAGACACAGCACGTTCAGGTGGGCTTGCGTCTCCACGCCCTCGGCGATCACGCGCAAGCCCAGGCTGTGACCGAGCGAAATGATCGCCGACACCAGGGCCGCGTCGCGGTCGTTGCGGTCGATGCCGCGCACGAACAGGCGATCGATCTTGAGCTCGTCGATCGGAAAGCGCTTCAGGTAGGCGAGCGAGGAGTAGCCGGTGCCGAAGTCGTCGATCGCCAGCCCCACGCCGAGTGCGCGCAGCTGGCCGAGGCGGGCGATCGCGCGGTCGGTGTCGTCCATCAGCATGCTCTCGGTGAGTTCGAGGGTGAGGCATTCCGGCACCATGCCGGTCTCGGCGATCACGCTCCCGATCATGGCGGAGAAGCCTTCCTCGCGGAACTGGCGCGCGGAGATGTTCACCATCATGTGCAGCGGCGGCCCGCCCGCCTCGCGCCACTGGCGGTGGCGCTCGCAGGCGGTGCGCAGCACCCACTCGCCGATCGGCACGATCAGCCCGGTGTCCTCGGCGAGCGGGATGAAGTCGGCCGGGGACACCAGGCCGAGGTCGGGGTGCTGCCAGCGCAGCAAGGCCTCGACCGCCACCAGGGCGCCGTCGGCCGCAGTCACCACGGGTTGGAAGTGGAGCAGCAGCTCGTCGCGCGGCAGCGCGCGATGGAGCGCGGTCTCGAGCGCCAGGCGTTCGAGCGAGCGCGCATTCATCGTCGGCTCGAAGAGCTGGAAGCTGTTGCGACCCTCGTCCTTGGCACGGTACATCGCCACGTCCGCGTGCTTGATCAGCGTGTCGGCGTCGCGCGAATCGTCCGGATAGACGCTGACCCCGACGCTGGTGGTGACGATCAGCTCGCGCCCCTCGATGTTCACCGGCCGGCGCAAGGCCGCGACCAGCCGGCGTGCCGTCATCGCGGCCTCGTCGGGCCCGCTGAGGTTGTTGATGATGACGAGGAACTCGTCGCCGCCCATGCGCGCCACGGTGTCGTCGTCGCGCAGGCTGCCGCGCAGGCGAGCAGCGATCTCAACCAGCAGCTTGTCGCCGACCGCATGGCCGAGGCTGTCGTTGATGCGCTTGAAGCGGTCGAGGTCGACGAACATCACCGCCAGCCGGCAGCGCAGGCGCGCGGCATGGGCGAGCTCGACCTGCAGGCGGTCTTCGAGCAGGCGGCGGTTGGGCAGGCCGGTGAGCGGGTCGTAGTAGGCGAGGTCGCGGATGCGCGCCTCGGTCTCCTTGAGCCGGCTGATGTCGGTGAATAGCGCCGCGTAGTGGGTCAGCTGCCCGTCGCCGTCGCGGATCGCGGTGATGTGCAACAGCTGCGGATATACCTCGCCCGACTTGCGCCGGTTCCACACCTCGCCCTCCCACTGCCCGTCGCGCAGCAGGCTGTCCCACATGCGCGCGTAGAAGGCCGGGCTCTGGCGGCCGGAGTTGAGCACCGAGGGATTGAGCCCGACCACTTCTTCCGCCGCGTAGCCGGTCATGCGCGAAAACGCCGGGTTCACCGAGACGATGCGGGAGTGGGCATCGGTGACCATCACACCCTCGAGCGAGCTCTCGATGACCTTCTCGGCAAGATAAAGGTCGCGCTGCGATGCACTCAGCGCCTGGTCGCGCGCGCGCAGCGCGTGGTGCAGCTCGTGCACGTAGGCGAGCTCCATGCCGCTCAGGATGTCCTTGAAGCTCACCAGGTCGATCAGTTCGCCGTCGGCGCCGAGCACGCCGATGTGACGGATGTGGCGCTCGGCGAGCATCATCCGCACGCGGTAGAGGCTGTCGCCCTCGCGGCAGACCACCATCGGCCGGCTCGCCAGTTCGCCGAGCGGACGGTCGGCGACGCGCTCC
>JAKLLJ010000299.1 GCA_023150215.1 Thauera sp.
CGCGGCGCGTCGCCTGTCGCGCTACCTTGCGCGCATGCTCGACAGCCAGCCCTGGCTCGCCGCCGCCCTCGCCGGGAGCATCGAGCGCCCGCTCGGCGAGGCCGACATGGTGCGCTTCGTCAGCGCACGCGAGACTGCGGCCGGCGGCGGCGAGGGCGCATTGCGCCCGGCGCTGCGCCAGTTGCGCATGTGGACGCTGTGCCACCTGATCGTGCGCGACCTCGAGCTCGGCGCCCCGCTCGGAGAGGTCACCGAGACCATGACCGTGCTCGCCGAAGTCACCGTGCGCCACGCCCACGACGTGCTCCGCACCAGCCTCGTCGAGCGCTACGGCCAGCCGCTGTCGCCCACCGGCTGGGAGCAGGAACTGCTCGTGATCGGCATGGGCAAGCTCGGCGGCCGCGAACTCAACGTGTCCTCCGACATCGACCTGATCTTCATCTACCCCGAGGACGGCGACACCGGCGGGCGCAAGACGATCAGCAACTACGAGTTCTTCGAGAAGCTCGGCAAGCAGCTGATCCAGGCGCTGGCCGAGGTCACCGAGCACGGCCAGGTCTTTCGCGTCGACATGCGCCTGCGCCCGAACGGGGACTCCGGTCCGCTGGTGTGCTGCTTCGACATGCTGGAGAACTACTTCGTCACCCAGGGCCGGGAGTGGGAACGCTATGCCTGGATCAAGGCGCGCGTGCTGCTCGGCGAGCGCTGGAGCGAACTCCAGGACATCGCCCGCCCCTTCGTGTTCCGCAAGTACCTCGACTTCGGCGCGATCAATGCGATGCGCGAGCTGCACGCGCAGATCCGCCGCGAGGTGGCACGCCGCGACCGAGTGAACAACGTCAAGCTCGGCCCTGGCGGCATCCGCGAGATCGAATTCATCGCCCAGGTGTTCCAGTTGATCCGCGGTGGCCGCGACAGCGCGCTGCAGGTGCGCCCGACGCTGAAGGTGCTCGCCCTGTTGCCCGAGCGCGGCATCCTGTCGGCACAGGCGGTCGAGGAGCTCGGCAGCGCGTATGTGTTCCTGCGCCGCCTCGAGCACCGCCTGCAGTACCTGGACGACGCCCAGACCCACGACCTGCCGGCGAACCCGGCCGACCAGGCGCTGGTCGCCGAGGCGATGGGATTCGCGCGCTACGACGCGCTGCTCACCGCGCTCGACGCCCATCGCGCCGTGGTCAGCCGGCATTTCGACAGTGTGTTCGGCGACCCTTCCGAGGAGGAGCACAGCCTCGACATCACCTGGACCAACGCGCGCGACACCGAGGCCGCGAGCGCCGCGCTCGGCGAGCTCGGCTACCGCCACCCCCAGGCCGCCGCCGAGCGCCTCGCGGCAATCCACGCCAGCCCGCGCTACCGTCAGTTGCCGAACAACATCAAGAGCCGCTTCGACGCGCTCATGCCGCGCATGATCGAGGCCGCCGCGACGACCCCGGGCGCGGATGAAACGCTCACCCGCATGCTCGACCTGATCGAGGCGATCGGCCGTCGCGGCGCCTACCTGGCGCTGCTGCAGCAGTACCCGCAGGCCCTGCGCCGGGTCGCCGACCTGATGAGCGCCTCGCGCTGGGGGGCGGCTTTCCTCACCCGTCACCCGATCCTGCTCGACGAGATGCTCGATACGCGCAACCTCGAGCACGCCCCCGACTGGACCGCCTTCCGCGCCAGCCTGACGGCCGCGCTGGAGGCGCTCGACCCGGACATGGAACGGCAGATGGACGTGATGCGCGAACAGCACCACGCCCAGGTCTTTCGCCTGCTCACCCAGGACCTCGCCGGCCTGCTGACGGTCGAGAAGCTCGCCGACCACCTCTCCGAGCTCGCCGACATCATGCTCGACCTCGCCGTGCCGCTTTGCTGGCGCAGGATCAAGATCCGCCACCGTGAAGATCCGAGATTCGCAGTGATCAGCTACGGCAAGCTCGGCGGCAAGGAGCTCGGCTACGCCTCTGACCTCGACATCGTCTTCCTGTACGACGACGACGCGCCCGAGGCGCCCGAGGTCTACACGCGACTGGCGCAGCGCACCAACACCTGGCTGTCGAGCCAGACCGCCGCCGGCCAGCTCTTCGAGACCGATCTGCGCCTGCGTCCGAACGGCGATTCGGGTCTGATCGCGACCTCGCTCGAGTCCTTCCGCAAGTACCAGCTCGAGTCGGCCTGGGTGTGGGAACACCAGGCGCTCACGCGCGCACGCTTCTCCGCCGGCGACCGCGCGATCGGCGAGGCCTTCGAGCGCATCCGCTGCGAGGTGCTGTGCATGAAGCGCGAACTCGACCCGCTGCGCACCGAGGTGCTGGCGATGCGCAGGAAGATGCGCGACGCCCACGGCAGCAAGGGCGAGTTGTTCGACCTCAAGCACGATACGGGCGGGCTGATCGATGTCGAGTTCCTGATCCAGTACCTGGTGCTCGGCCACAGCCACGACCACCCGCGGCTCACCGGCAACCTCGGCAACATCGCGCTGCTGCGCATCGCCGGCGAACTCGGCCTGATCCCTGCCGACCTCGCCACCGCCTGCGCGGACAGCTACCGCGAGCTGCGCCGCCTGCAGCACCGCCAGCGCCTCAACGAGCGCCCCTCGCGCGTCGCCCCAGACGAGGCCGCAGCCGCGCGCACGCCGGTGCGCGCGCTGTGGCGGGCGGTGTTCGGGGAATAGGCAGCGCAGTTGCGGCAAACGGCAGCGCGTGCGCGGACGCCCCGTTCGCGCCTGCCGGCGCTCCTACAGAAACCACCGCCCCCCGTAGGATCGGCGGCCGCCGCGATCGGGGCGTCCGATCATCGACCCGCGTTCCGGGCTTCGGCCTTGTGTTCGCGCCTGCCGGCGCTCCTACAGAAACCGCCGACGCCCTGTAGGAGCGGCGGCAGCCGCGAACGGGGCGTTCCAGCGCTCGTGTGCCGGTGAAATATTTCACGTCGCAAAAGCGCGCATGACGCCCTGCAGACCCAGGGCTAGAATTCAGCCGCCTTCTCTTCCAGCGCCCGCTCGCGGGCGATTCCCATGAGCCACGAAATCGAACTCAAGCTCGCGCTCCCCAAGCGCGCGCTTCCCGCGCTGCGCCGCCACCCGCTGGTGGCCGCGGCGGAAAAATGCGGCAACGCCGTAACCCTCGACAACACCTACTACGACACGCCCAAACTGCAGCTGAAGGCCCACAAGGTGGCGGTGCGCACCCGCAGCCAGGGCCGCCAGATGCTGCAGACGGTGAAATGCGCAGCGGTTTCGAGTGGCGGACTGTCGCAGCGGCCGGAGTGGGAAACGCCCTGGAGCGGTGGCTTCGACTTCACGGCCGTCGACGATCCCGCGGCCGCGCGCCTGCTCGAACGCCACCGCGACGAGCTGGTGCCGGTATTCACCACACGGTTCCGGCGCGAGACGCGGCGTTTCGTCGCGCAGGAAGGCATCCGCATCCTGCTGATGATCGACACCGGCGAAGTCCTCGTGCGCACGCCCGCTGGCGTCGAACGCAGCAGCGCGATCTGCGAACTCGAGCTCGAACTCGAAAGCGGGCGCGCGCAGGACCTGCTCGATCTCGCGTGCACGCTCGCGCAAGACCTGCCACTGATGCCCGCCGACCTCTCCAAGGCCGAGCGCGGTTATCGCATGTTCCTCGACACTCCGCCCGCTCCGGTGCGCGCCGAAGCGTCGACCCTCGCGGCCGGGCAGAACGTCGTCGCCGCCTTCCAGGGCCTCGCGCTGTCCTGCGTGCGCCAGTGGCAAGGCAATGCCGCCGCTGCACTCGCCCAGGGCGACGCCGACGCCATCGACCCCGACTGCATCCACCAGCTGCGCGTCTCGCAGCGGCGCCTGCGCGCACTGCTCAAGCTGTTCGCACCGGCGCTGCCGGCCGACTTCGCCGGCACCTGGAACGCACGCCTACGCGACAACGCCAACCGCTTCGGCGATGCCCGCGATCTCGATGTGTTCCATGCCGAGCTGCTCGCCCCGGTGACCCCGGACGAGCTTGCCAACGCCGAGGCCATGACGGCTCTGCTCGACACC
>JAKLLJ010000029.1 GCA_023150215.1 Thauera sp.
GGCATCGACTTCCTTCTTCTGAAACTTCCAGAGCCGCCCGACACGGTGCGCCGGCATGCTGCGCTTTGCGATCCAAGCGTAGACGGTGTCCTTGCTGACACCCAAGTGCCCTGCGATTTCCTCGACGCCAAGCCAGCGGTCCATGGTGCTGCGTACCCGTTTCCATGCCATACGGAAACGAATGTTACCGGATTAAGCCAGGTCAAGACCGTTCTTAGGTGAGCGGACGCACCTGCGCCAGATGATCCGGCACCGCCAGCCAGCGCGCCAGGATGCGCCACACGTCGGCGTCGAAGGCGCGCGGCGTGGCGGCAAGCGCAGCCAGCCCCGCCTCGTCGTCGGCACTGCCGAGATGGCACCAGCGCTCGAAGCGCTGTAGCCGCCGCAACCCGCCGGCGCGCACTTCTTCCACCACCACTGCCCCGGGCCACGGCCACGGCTTGACGCCGACCCCGGCGAGCGCCCCCGCCAGGCGCGCATCATGCTCGGCCGGCGTCTCGCGCCGTGCGCAGACGCCCGCGCAGCGTCGTGCGGCATGGGCGGTGCAGGGGCCGTTGCCGCCCTCGAGGCCCAGCCGGCGCGGGCACAGCCGGTACAGCAGAGCCAGCTCGCGCAGCAGGTTGTCGGCCTCGCGCCGGTTGCGGAAGACGCCGAAGAGGCCGTCCCAGTCCGCCGGATCGGTGCCGGCAACCGACACCGGTTCGAGGATCGGCGCGCGTTTGCGGCCGGGCAGCAGGCGCAGTGCGAAGGCGGCCTCCGCCGCCTCCTGCGGGCGGTTCCAGGGCGGCTGCAGGCGGCGCAGCAAGGCGTTTTCGCGCAGCGAGGTGTCGAGCTCGCCGGCGGTCTCGATCCACTCCACCCGCTTCACCCGTGCCGCCAGCTCGGCATCGCGGCCCTTGCGCGCGCCGGCGCCGAAATGCTCGCGGACGCGCGCGCGCAGGCTCTGCGCACGACCGACGAAGAGCACCGGATCGCGGCGGCCGGTGGGCGGCGGCTCGGGCTCGGCATGGAAGAGGTAAAGGCCGGGTGCGTCGGGCAAGGCCTCGAGCACCCCCTCGGGCAAGCCCGGCGGCTGCGCCGGCGCCTTCATCGCGCGCTCGGCAGCGCGCGCCAGCAGCTCGGGGGCAAAGCCGCCCTCGAGCTGGGAGACGAACTGCCACAGCACCTCGACGTCACCCATCGCACGATGGCGCGCGGTGCATACGAGCTGGTGGCGCTCGATCAGCGCATCGAGGCCGTGGCGATGGTGCTCCGGGTACAGCGCACGCGACAGTTTGACCGTGCACAGCACCGGCGCCGTGAAGTCGCTCCCGATGCGGGCAAAGGCGTTGCGGATGAAGCCGTAGTCGAAGCGTGCGCTGTGGGCGACGAACACGCAGCCATCGAGCAATGCGGCAACCGTGTCGGCGAGCGCCTCGAAGGGCAGCGCATCGGCCACCATGGCGTCGGAAATGCCGGTGACCTGCTCGATCAGCGGCGGAATCGGCTGGCCGGGCGCAACCAGGCTCTCCCAGCGCGCGACCACCTCGCCCTCCTCGACGCGCAGGATGGCGATCTCGGTGATGCGGTCGCGCACCGGATGCGCGCCGGTACTCTCGACATCGATGAAGGCAAGTCGACGTGGCAGGCTCATGTGCGCGCGCCACGCAAGGTCATGGCGCTCACCTCCGACAGGGCCCGGCGACCGCGCCGCGGACGCCGTGGCGTCGGCGGTGCCGTGTCAGCACAGAGGTCGCGCAGATTCAGTGGTTCGCGTCGTAGTAGTAGGCCTTGACCGGCACACGGGCGGTGGCGACCCGCTTCTGGTCCTCGACGCTCTGCGGCTTGTCCCACCACAGGGCGCGCCCTTTCTTTTGCTCGTCGCGCTGTTCCGGGTTCTTTTCGAGCCACTCGCGCATGAACTTCGTGTGCTCGGATTCGTACATCGCCATGTCGGGCCCCAGTTGATTGCGGTGCAGCGCGGGTCGCGCTGCGATCGGTCGGCATTCTACCAGCGCCAGCGCAGATCAACCCACACGGCCGTCGGCCTTGACGCGTCCGATGCGCACCACTTCCGGCACGCGGCGCACGCCGCGCATCACCCGTGCCAGGTGCATGCGGTCGCGCACCTGCACGGTGAAGTTGAGCGCGGTGTAGTCGCCCTGCCCGCCGTCCATGCTGACGCTCTGGATGTTGCAGTCTTCCTCGGCGATCGCACTCGCGACACGCGCCAGCACGCCGCGCGCATTGTGGCTGAGCACACGGATGCCGACGTCGAACAGGCGCTCATCGACGATGTGCTCCCACTCCACGTCCACCCAGCGCCCGCGGTCGCCGCGCAGCTTGGCGACGTTCGGGCAGTCGTGGGTGTGCACCTCCAGCCCCTGGCCCTTGCGCAGCGTGCCGATGATCGGATCGCCCGGGATCGGATGGCAGCAGCGCGCAAGCTGCACGGCGACGCCTTCCGAGCCGCGGATGGCGATCGCGCCCGCGGGCTTGGGCTTGACCACGTCGGGCCGGCCGGACTCGAGATCCTGCGCTTCGGCCAGGCGGCGGGCCACGATCACCGGCAGGCGCTTGCCGAGACCGATGTCGGAGAACACATCCTTCTTGTTGCGCACGCCGCGATCGCGCAGGAAACGGTCCCAGGCAAAGGTCGAGATCTGTCCGAGGGTGAGGCCGTGCGGGCGCAGCGCCTGGTTGAGCAGGCGCTCGCCGAGCGTGATCGATTCGTCCTGCTGGGCGTTCTTGATGAAGTGGCGGATCTGCGCACGCGCCTTGCCGGTGCGCGCATAGGACAGCCAGGCCGGGTTGGGGTTGGCGTGCGCGGCGGTGATGATCTCGACCTGATCGCCATTGCGCAGTTCGCTGCGCAATGGCATCAGGTCGCCGTTGATGCGGCAGGCCACGCAGCGGTTGCCGACGTCGGTATGCACCGCGTAGGCGAAGTCGACCGGCGTCGAGCCCTTGGGCATCGAGAAGATCTTGCCCTTGGGCGAAAATACGTAGACCTCGCCCGGGAAGAGGTCGATCTTGACGTGCTCGAGGAACTCGGTGGCCTCGCCTGATGCCGATTGCAGCTCGAGCAGGGACTGCAGCCAGGAGTGCGTCTTCTGCTGCAGCTCGGTGAGCGTGCGCTCGTCTTCCTTGTACAGCCAGTGCGAGGCAACCCCGGTCTCGGCGATATGGTGCATCTCGCGGGTGCGGATCTGCACCTCGACTGGCATGCCGAAGGGGCCGATCAGCGTGGTGTGCAGGCTCTGGTAGCCGTTGGCCTTGGGAATCGCCAGGTAGTCCTTGAACTTGCCCGGCACCGGCTTGTACATCGAGTGCAGCGCGCCAAGGGCCAGGTAGCAGCTCGGCACATCCTTGACGATGACGCGAAAGCCATAGATGTCCAGGACTTGCGAGAAGGACAGGTGCTTCTCGACCATCTTGCGATAGATGCCGTAGAGGTGCTTCTCGCGCCCCTGCACTTCCGCGCCGATGCCCCACTGCGGCAGGCGCTCCTCGATGCTGGCGAGGATGGTGCCGACCACCTCGCGACGATTGCCGCGCGCCGACCGGATCGCCTTCGACAGCACGTCGAAGCGCAGCGGGTATTTGTTGCGGAAAGACAGCTCCTGCAGCTCGCGGAAGAGGTCGTTGAGTCCGAGCCGGTTGGCGATCGGCGCATAGATCTCGAGCGTCTCGTTGGCGATGCGGCGGCGCTTGGCCGGACGCATGTGGTCCAGCGTGCGCATGTTGTGCAGGCGGTCGGCGAGCTTGATCAGGATGACGCGCAGGTCGCTCGCCATCGCCAGCAGCATCTTGCGAAAGTTCTCGGCCTGGGCCTCTTCCTGCGAGCGGAACTCGATCTTGTCGAGCTTGGACAAGCCATCGACCAGCTCGGCCGCCACCTTGCCGAAGCGTTCGGCGATCTCCGCCTTGGAGATGTGGGTGTCCTCCATCACGTCGTGGAGGAGCGCGGCGATCAGCGCCTGCGGGTCGAGATTCCAGTCGGCGACCAGCGAACACACCGCCACCGGGTGGCTGACATAGGGCTCACCGCTGACGCGGAACTGCCCGGCGTGGGCATCGGCAGAGAAATGGTAGGCCGCTTCGACGCGGCCGACGTCTTCGGGCTTCAGGTAGGTCTGCAGCTTGGCCTTCAGCTGCTGGAAGTCGAGCGACAGCGTGCTCGACGCGGGCGGACGGAAAGGCTGGGGGGCTGGGCCCGCTTCTGCGGTGTTCATTCAACCCCCCCGGCCGGAATCAGGCCTGGCCGCGGTTGAGCATCTCGAGGCCGACCTTTCCTGCCGCCACTTCACGCAGCGCGATCACGGTGGGCTTGTCGTTGTCGCCGGGCTCGAGTTCGATCTGCGGCGTGCCGCCGGCGGTGAGCTGGCGAGCGCGATAGGTGGCCGCCAGGGTGAGCTGGAAGCGGTTCGGGATCCTTTTCAGGCAATCTTCGACGGTGATGCGGGCCATGTTCAATCCTGTTCGAGAAAGTCGAAATATTCGGGATGTCGCTGGTGCTGCTTGGCGTAGCGCAAACGCCCGGCTTGCACTACGGCGACCAGGTCGTCGAGCGCGACATCGATTTCGTCATTGATTATAACGTAGTCGAATTCCGCGACATGGCGCATTTCCCCGCGCGCACCGAGCAGGCGGCGGCTGATCACCTCGGGGCTGTCGGTGCCGCGCCCGACCAGACGGGCCTCGAGCTCGTCCATGGACGGCGGCAGGATGAACACGCCGACCGCATCCGGGAAGTGCTTGCGCACCTGCTGCGCCCCCTGCCAGTCGATCTCGAGCAAGGTGTCGCGCCCGGCATCGACCTGTTGCTTGAGCCAGACCCTGGAGGTGGCGTAGTAGTTGCCGTGAACTTCCGCCCACTCGAGGAATTCGCCACGGTCACGCAGGTCGCGGAAGGTGGCCACGTCCACGAAATTGTATTCGCGCCCGTTCTGCTCGCCCGGGCGCGGGTCGCGGGTGGTGTAGGAAATCGACAACTGCACGCGCGGGTCGCGCGCCAGCAGGCCGCGCACCAGCGTGGTCTTGCCGGCGCCCGAGGGCGCGGTGACGATGAAAAGGGTTCCGGCCATGGTCGTTGTCTCAGGGCCGGCGCGGCACACCGGCAGAAGGATGGAAGGCGGTCGACACAGCCGACCGGCCGCAGAGGCGGCCCGCCGGACAAGCGGCAGCGTGCTGCAAGCGCAAGGGTTGCCGGAAAGCGCTCACTCGAGCGCGACCGAGGAGAGGGTGCCTTGGGTGCCGATCCCCAGGGTCAGCGGGAAGGACACATGATGGAAACGCGTGGTGACGTTGTCGTCATGGACGGCGAAGCCCACGTTGACGACGCTGCCCGGCTTCAGGGCCTTGTCGTCGGCGGCATGCCCGGTGTCGAGCTTGCGCGTCCACAGCACCGTCCACTGGCCATCGACCCACTCGCCGCGGACATCGGCGTTGTCCGCCGCCGAACCGCTTGCGTCGGCGCGTGACAGCAGGCGCCCGGGGAGGATGTCGCCCTTCTTCCAGCCCACGGCCGGATCGTAGGCCACGGCGTTGTCTTCACGGAGCAGCGCGTACGGCTTCGACGCGTTGCCGACGTCCTCGAGCACAAGCGCCTTCGCACCCACCTTCGCGGAATCGAACATGAACTTCGGCGTCATGGTCTTGCGGTCGACGTTCCAGGCGAACGGACCCTTGCCGGCATCGGCCAGGCGGTAGTCGAGCACGTAGCCGTCGTCGGCCATGCCCACCGGGTTGCTGCGGTGGCCGCGCCACTGCATCAGCTCGACGAAGGCGCCCGCCTCCTTGAGCCGGGCGATCTCCTCCGGCGTGCGGGTCTTGTCCCAGCTCGCCGCCTCGTCCGTGCGCGTCGCAGGCAGATACTTGCGCACGTCGCTTTCCTTGTGCACCTGACCGATCAGCGGATGGGCCTGAACCTGTTCCTTGGTCGGCTCCCCGGGCATGTCGCGCATCCCGGTGTGACAGGTCAGCCAGCACCCCTGGTTGGCGAACATCGGCACCTTGCCGTCGTCGATCATCACCGACAGGCGGTCCTCGTAGAGCGGAGGCTGGGCGCCGCTGCGCACCGCCTCCTTCGAACGCGGTCCGCCGATGAAGGCCCACTTCTCGCCGTCGTACATCATGTAATCGTGCATCTGGCCGGCCCGCGCCATCTGCGTCTTCCACTGGAAGCGGAGGTAAAGATTGGCCTTGTCATGGGCGGCCTGGACCTTGAGCGCGAGCGCCCCGACCTTGCCGGCGATCGGGGCCGGTTCGTGCCGCCCGCCCTTGACGATGGAGGCGCCGATCTGGGCCTCCTCGCCCTCGTGGCAGGACAGACAGGCCTCGCCCTCCCTGACCTTGGCATGGGCGCGCTTGTGCTCCGCACTGCGCAGCCAGCCGTAATCGGCCTGCCCGGGATAGAACAGCGTCACCGTCTGCGCCGGGATCGCCGCCCAGTCAGCCGGCGCAGCGGCAAAAGCCGGGGTCGCTGCGGTGGCGACACAAACGGCGAATGCCGCGGCGCCGGAAGCATTCCATGTCGATGAACTCATCATTTCTCTCCGTCTGATCCGGGGGGCAAACACGCGCGGAGGCGACCAGGCGCTGGCGATTGCGACGCTGCCGTGCCTGGCTGCACAAAGGTCTCCAGGCCGGCCGGACAAAACCTGAACGGGCCGGGTGGATACTCGCTTGTTACCACGAACGGCAGGCGCTCGGCGAACGAAACCGGGCCCGTCCGCCTCCCCGCCCAGCGGGGCGGCCGCTCCTCACTCGAGGTTCTGCACCTGCTCGCGCATCTGCTCGATCAGCACCTTCATCTCCATCGCGATTCCGGTGATGTCGGTCGCGGGGGACTTGGAGGCGAGCGTGTTGGCCTCGCGGTTGAGCTCCTGCATCAGGAAGTCGAGGCGCTTGCCGGCAGCCCCCCCGCTCTTGAGGATGCGCTCGACCTCGTCGAGGTGGGTGGCGAGACGGGTGAGCTCCTCGTCCACGTCGATGCGCTGGGCGTAGAGCGCGACCTCCTGGCGGATGCGGTCCTCGTCCAGGCTGGCGACCGCGTCGCGCAGCTTGGCGGTGAGGCGCTCCTGGTACTCGGCAACCACCGCCGGCATGCGCGGCGTGGCCTGCGCCACCAGCTCGCGCAAGCGCATCACACGCTCGCGGATCATGTCGGCGAGCTTGTCGCCCTCGCGCTGGCGGGTGGCGACGAGCTCGTCGAGCGCGGCATTGGTGAGTGCGACGATCGCCGGCAGCATCTCGTCGAAGCCGAGGCTGTCGTCGGCGAGCATGCCGGGCCAGCGCAGCAGTTCGCTGACGGCGAGCGGCGCGGCGTCCGGGAAGCGGGCGCGCAGCAGGTCCTGCGCCCCGGCGAGCTGGTCGAGCAGCGCACCGTTGAGCGCCATGCTGCGCGGCGCGCCATGGCCGGACTGCAGGTTGAGCCGGCACTCGACCTTGCCGCGCCCCAGGCGCGCGGTGATGCGTTCGCGGATCGCGGGCTCGGCCGCGCGCAGGTCGTCGACGATGCGGAAACCGAGGTCGAGATAGCGCGAATTGACGCTGCGCAGCTCGAGGTGAAGGCTGACACTACCCAGGGCTCGCGTCTGTACCGCGAAACCTGTCATGCTCTGGACCATTGGGTGCTCCGGGGACTGCGCCCGATCGATTAAACTGGGCGTCTGAATCAGGAATGAAACCGCGAAAACCGGGATTCTAGCGCCCACGAAGATGCCGTCTCAAGCCAACTGCGCGCTGCCACAAGGGTTTCAGCTCGACCAGTACCGCATCGAGCGACAACTGTCGCTCGGCGGCTTCTCCATCGTATACCTGGCCCACGATGCGCACGGCATCGCGGTTGCGATCAAGGAATACCTGCCCAATTCGCTCGCCCTGCGCAAGGACGGCGAAACCGAGCCACAGGTCACCGACGAGCACCGCCTCGCCTTCCGTTACGGCATGAAGTGCTTTTTCGAGGAAGGGCGCGCGCTCGCCAAGCTGATGCATCCAAACGTGGTGCGGGTGCTCAACTTCTTCCGCGCCAACGGCACCGTCTACATGGTCATGCAGTTCGAGCGCGGGCGCACGCTGCACGACTACGTCCGCAAGCACCGTGGCGAGGTCAAGGAGATGCTGATCCGCGCGGTGTTCGCACGCATGCTCAACGGCCTGCGCGAAGTGCATTCGCACAAGCTGCTGCACCTCGACATCAAGCCGGCGAACATCTATCTGCGCAACGACGGCACGCCGGTGCTGCTCGATTTCGGCGCCGCACGCCAGACCCTGGTGAGCGACCAGCCTGTGCTCAAGCCGATGTACACACCTGGCTACGCCGCCCCCGAACAATACGAGGGCCGCGACCAGCTCGGGCCGTGGACCGACATCTACAGCGTGGGCGCCAGCCTGCACGCCTGCATCACCGGCAGCCCGCCACCGCGTGCGGACGAGCGCCTGCGCGACGACACCCTGCAGCCACTGGCGAAGACGCAGGCCGGACGCTACAGCCGGCAACTGCTCGAACTGAGCGACTGGTGCCTGCGCCTCGACCCTCACGAGCGGCCACCCAGCGTGTATGCGCTGCAAAAGGCGCTGCTCCACCGCGAGAACTCGGCCGAGCGTCCCGAGCACTGGTTCTCGGACCTCGGCTCCCGGCTGAAATCCTTCATCGGCCGCGGCTGAGGAGAGAACTTCATGCGTTTCACCATCTACCAGGAAAGCCGCATCGGCAAGCGCCGCAGCAATCAGGACCGCATCGCCCACTGCTACTCGCGCGATGCACTGCTGATGATCGTCGCCGACGGCATGGGCGGCCACCTGCACGGCGAGGTCGCCGCGCAGATCGCCGTGCAGCGCGTGGCCGAACAGTTCCAGCGCGAGGCCCGGCCGACGCTGCCCGACCCCCAGCTCTTCCTGTCGCGCGCGCTCGACAGCGCCCACCATGCGATCCTCGACGACGCGCTCGACCGCCAGCTGCCGGAGGCACCGCGCACCACCGTCGTCGCCTGCGTGGTGCAGCGCGGTGCCGCGTTCTGGGCACACGCCGGCGACTCCCGCCTCTACCTGCTGCGGCGCGGCCACCTGGTCACGCGTACGCGCGACCATTCGCGCACCCAGCTGATGATCGACCAGGGCATGCTGCTGCCCGAGGACGCCCAACACCACCCGGGCCGCAACCGCATCTATTCCTGCCTCGGCGGCAACTACACGCCGCAGGTGGAGTATTCTCCGCGCACCCCGCTGCACGACGGCGACCTGCTCGCGCTGTGCTCCGACGGTGTGTGGGGCGCGACCGACGACGACGGACTGGTCGTCAACCTGACCGCCGGCGTGCTCAGCCAGGCGGTGCCACGCGTGATGGACCTCGCCGAGCACAATGCCGGCCAGAGCGCCGACAACCTGTCGATGGTGGCGATGTGCTGGCACGACGAGCACGCGGTCGGTCCCGCGAGCGCCGAATCGATCTCCACCCGCACGATGGACCTCGACGACTTCGAATCCCGCCTCGACCTCTCGGGCACGGGCAGCGGCGCCAGCGGCGACCTCGACGAGGACGAGATCGAGCGTGCGATCCGCGAGATCAACGCCGCCATCAACAAATTCGACACCCGACCCTAGGACCCCCTACATGCGACCCAGCCAGCGCCTGCCCGACGAACTCCGCCCCGTCCGCCTCACCCGCGGCTACACCTGCCACGCCGAAGGCTCGGTGCTGGTCGAATTCGGCGCCACCCGCGTGCTGTGCACCGCCAGCGTCGAAGAGACCGTGCCCGGCTTCCTGCGCGGCAAGGGCCAGGGCTGGCTCACCGCCGAATACGGCATGCTGCCGCGCGCCACGCACACGCGCAGCGCGCGCGAGGCCGCGCGCGGCAAGCAGAGCGGCCGCACCCAGGAGATCCAGCGCCTGATCGGGCGCAGCCTGCGCGCGGTGGTCGATCTCGGCGCACTCGGCGAGCGCCAGATCGTGATCGACTGCGACGTGCTGCAGGCCGACGGCGGCACGCGCACCGCGTCGATCACCGGCGCCTGCGTCGCCGTGCACGACGCCCTGGTCGGCCTGGTCGCCGCCGGCAAGCTCGCCCACAACCCGATGCGCGAGCTCGTCGCCGCGGTCTCGGTCGGCATCCACGACGGCGTGCCGGTGCTCGACCTCGACTACGCCGAGGACTCGGATTGCGATACCGACATGAACGTGGTGATGACCGAAAGCGGCGGCCTGATCGAGGTGCAAGGCACGGCCGAAGGCGCAGCCTTCTCGCGCGCCGAGCTCAACGCGCTCCTCGACCTCGCCGAACTCGGCTGCCGTCGCCTGTTCGAACTGCAGCGCACCGCGGTGCGCACGGCCATCCTCGCGGCCTGAGGCCTGCCCACCCGGAGCCCTGATCCATGAGCACCCGACTCGTCCTCGCCAGCAACAACGCCAAGAAGGCCGCCGAGATGCAGGCCTTGCTCGCCCCGCTCGGCATCGAGGTCATTCCGCAGGCGGTGTTCGGCGTCGACGAAGCCGAAGAGCCGCACCCGAGCTTCGTCGAAAATGCGCTCGCCAAGGCCCGTCACGCCTCTGCCGCCACCGGCCTGCCCGCGGTGGCGGACGACTCCGGGCTGTGCGTGGAAGCGCTCGGCGGCGCCCCAGGGGTGATCTCCGCCCGCTTCGCCGGCGAGCCCAGGTCGGACGCACGCAACAACGCCCTGCTGCTGGAGAAGCTCGCCCACCTGGCCGCGCCCGCCCAGCGCCGGGCCTATTTCTATTCCGCCGTGGTGCTCGTGCGTCATGCGGAGGATCCCCGTCCGCTGATCGCCGACGGCGAATGGCACGGCGAAATCCTCCCCGCCGCGCGCGGCGAGGGCGGCTTCGGCTACGACCCGCTGTTCTGGCTGCCCGAGCTGGAACAGACCGCGGCGGAGCTGGATGCGGCACTCAAGAACACCCTCAGCCACCGCGGCGCCGCGATGCGCCACCTGCTCGACCGCCTCGCCGCGCATCCGCTGTGACCCCCCGCCGCGTCATCCCGCTCACGCCCGCCGCCAGCCCTGCACGCGCCGTGCCGCTGCCCGCCCGCCCGCAGCTCGAGGCCTCGCCGCCGCTGTCGGTGTACGTGCATTTCCCGTGGTGCGTTAAGAAGTGCCCTTATTGCGACTTCAACTCGCACGCCCCGCGCGACGGCAGCATCCCCGAGCAGGCCTGGCTGGACGCCGTGCTCGCCGACCTGCAACGGTCGCTGCCTCAGGTGTGGGGACGGCGGGTGCACAGCGTGTTCATCGGCGGCGGCACCCCCAGCCTGATGTCGGCTAGCACGCTGGACGCGCTCCTCACCGGCCTTCGCATGCTGCTGCCGCTCGACCCGCTCGCCGAGGTCACCCTCGAGGCCAACCCGGGCACGGTCGAAGCCGAGCGCTTCCGCGACTACCGCGCCGCCGGCGTCAACCGCCTGTCGCTCGGCATCCAGAGCTTCGACGACGCCCTGCTCGCCAGGATCGGCCGCATCCACGGCGGCGAGGAGGCGCGGCGCGCGATCGACGCCGCGCGCACCCACTTCGAGCGCGTCAACCTCGACCTGATGTACGCCCTGCCCGGCCAGACCCCGGACATGGCGCTCGCCGACCTGGAAACCGCAATCGGCTTCGGCGTGCAGCACTTGTCCTGCTACCACCTCACCCTCGAGCCCAACACCCCCTTCGCCCACGACCCGCCGCCGCTCCCCGACGACGACAGCGCCGCCGACATGCAGGAAGCGATCGAGGCCCGCCTGGCCGCGGCCGGCTTCGCGCACTACGAGACCTCCGCCTTCGCCCGTCCGCACGAACAAAGCCGCCACAACCTCAACTACTGGACCTTCGGTGACTACCTCGGCCTCGGCCCCGGCGCCCACGGCAAGCTCTCCAGCCATGAAGGCATCCGCCGCGAGATGCGCCACAAGCACCCCGGCCGTTATCTGGAAGGCGCTGCGCGCGGCGACTTCATCCAGGAGGCGCGCGAGATGTCGGTGGCGGAGCTGCCCTTCGAGTTCATGATGAACGCGCTGCGCCTCACCGAAGGCGTACCGGCCAAGCTGTTCACCGAGCGCACCGGAGTGCCGATCGAGGCCATCACCGACGAGCTGGCGCGGGCGCGCGAACGCGGGCTGCTGGACACGGCGGCGGGGCAACTACGGCCGACGCTGCAGGGACGGCGCTTCCTGAATGAGTTGCTGCAGGGGTTTTTGCGGGACTGAGCCGCCCGCTCACGGCTCGGCTACGCGAGCATGTCTTCACACACGTCCAGTTGGTCTGGCTTTCGTTGACCAGGTTGTAAACCACGGGTGAGCTTCGTCATACGGCGCTCAGGGCAGCAAGCTCAATGCGAATGCCGGTGGTGGATGTCCGGAAAGTGCGGGTGCTTGTGGATCAGCGCCTCGTGGCGGTGCCGATGTTCATGTGGCTCGTCACTGTTCCAGGCGAAGTCGTGTTCGTGCTGGTGGTGTTCGTCATGGGTGTGCCGATGGCGATGCTCCATCGGCTCATGCACGTGCTCGTGCTCGTGGTGCTCGGTGAGATGCAGCCAGACCCCCAGGCCCATCAGCGCGGTGGCAATCCAGAACACGAGCGAGGTCGACTCGCCGAGCAGGACCAGCGACACCGCCGCGCCGATGAAGGGCGCAGTCGAGAAGTAGGCGCCGGTGCGCGCCGTCCCCAGTCCGCGTAGCGCAAACACGAAAAGCACCAGGCTGATGCCATAGCCGAACAAGCCGACGGCCATGGTGGCGAGCAGGACCGGACCGTCCGGCAGGCTCGCGCCGAGCGCAAACGCCAGCCCGGCGTTGACCGTGCCCGCCACCGCCCCTTTCGTGGCCGCGATGAAAAGCGCGTCCGAGGCCGACACACGCCGCGTCAGGTTGTTGTCGATCGCCCAGCACAGGCAGCCGGCCACGATCGCCAGCGGCCCGACCCAGTCGCTCGTGCCGCCTTCGCCCCCCGACCACGACAGCATGGCCCCGCCCGCCGCGATCGCGAGCATGCCGAGCACGATGCTGCGGTCGGCGTTTTCCCTGAACACGATCCACGCGATCATGGCGCTCAGGACCGCTTCGAGGTTGAGCAGCAGCGACGCGGTCGAACCACTGGTGCGCGTGAGGCCGAACATGAGCGCGAGCGGCCCGAGCACGCCGCCGAAGACGATCGCCCCCAGCAGCCACCGCCATTCGCCCTTGGCCAAGCCGGAGGGCGTCCAGCCACGATCGCGGATCAGGCGCGCCGCAGCCAGCCCGAGCCCGCTGCCAAGGTAGAGCAAGCCGGCCAGCAGCCAGGGCGACATCTCGCCGACGAGCAACTTGGCGAACGGCGTGCTCGCGCCGAAGAGGGCGGCTGCGAGCAGCGCATGGATCACGTGGATGTTGTTCATCGCCTTTGTCCGGACGGCGTGCTCGCCACCCAGCAGGAACGATAGCCGGAAGCGGCTCTCAAGCGCGCGCCGGGCTCGACCGGCCCGACTCGCCTGATCGACCCCATCGCAAACCACGCACGGATGCTCACGCCCCGGCCGCGGACGAAACACATTGCGCTATGGCTTGCCGTCAACCTGCCGGGAGGCGGCAAGCAACGCAGCCTTGACGATCAGTTGCTCCGGAATGGCTTCGAAGGTTTCCGTGCCGATCTCCAATGTCCGGCACCGTTCGCCACCGCAAGCCGAACAGCACCGGCTCTGGCCAACGCTTGCCTCGAGCCAGTCCTCGATCGAGCGCCCCGCAATCCAGATGCGATTGGACTCGGACGGCATCCCCTTGAAAGCGTCGAGCGCGATCTCCCGCATTTCCAGAACCGGCTCGAAACCCAACGGCCGCAGCGCTTCCTGAAGCTGCGGAATCGCCCGAACGATCGCGCCCTGCGTGCCGCCACAGCGCTCGCAGGTCTCTCCGTCGGGCGTGACGAGTCGTTGCCAAAGGATGTTCAAGGTCTTCATGTCGATGGGAATCCTTATAGGGAGGTGACAGGACAGGCTGGCCGGGCACCACGTCATCCACCGGGCAAGCCAGTGCAGCATTGTTGCCGCCAGCGACAAGGCGGGATCGGGCCTGACGGCTTACGGCCCGATCCTGTCATTCGACGTCTTGGTGGTGCAATGCCAAGTTTCGAAGTCCAGCAGTCAGCATGCTCAAATTCACGGATTGCGAGATCGCAGGGCGGTTGCCAAGGGAAGGAACAACGTCAGCGGAGAGTCAGGCAGAGCGATGAAACCGTGATGCCCATAGAAGGCGGCCGCGTGGCCGTCCTTGGCATCGACCATCAAGGCATACGCAGCAATCTCGGAACGGGAGGCCCGCTCGAGCGCATCGGCTAGCAGCGCACCGCCGAGACCCTGCGCACTGAATGCCTCATCAACCGCCAGGCGCCCCATGCGGACGGCTGGCACAGTCGGATAGCGTGGGAGCCTTTTGCTGATGCTAGCCGGGAGATCGGCCAGCATCAGGCTTGCCGAAGCGAGGGTGTAGTAGCCGGCAATGCGCTGCCGATCGGCCAGCGCCACGAAGCAAGCCGCCACGCGACGCCGAATGTCTTGGGTGACTTGCTCTCGTAAGTACCGGTCGAGCGGATCGGAACCACTGTGGAACCCAGTACGCTCATGCGCGGCATCAAGCGGCGCGACGAGAAACGGTGCGTTGCTCATTCAGCACGCAAGAGCTTGCGGCGACGAGCAAAAGCACGTTCCAAGGCGGGGGTTGGTTGCGGGGGCGATAGCAGCGCCTGCGCAAAGCACTCCTGATCGGCGAGCGAAAGACGGATGACTTCTGCCTGCTCGATAGCGCGCTGGGCGGCGTCTTGCACGGCGTCCACCACGAAATCGGTCATGGTACGCCCCTGAAGTTCAGCGGCTCGCTTCAGCATCGCATGCAGATCAGTGCTTATCCGGGCTTCAAGCCGAGCGGTATTGATAGCTGTAGGCATAACTTGCTCCTCCTGCCTGAAATTATACGGCAAATTGCCGTACATTTCGTGCGTACCAATAGCCGAGTTGCTCACGTCAGCGCTCGACAAATCTTGGGTCAAAGCGGCCGACGCTATGACAACCATGGTGAATCAATCACCGGCCGCTCCTGGCCGCATCGAGCCAAAGACCAACTCCCCTTTCCGCACCCATTGCGCCAATTAAAACCAATCCCTTAAAACCCCGACTACCGAAAGCGTCTTACCGCATTTTTCCTGCCCGAATGTAAAGCACCTTGCTGGTCCCGCCTGGCGCAACGCGCTCTTCAGTCACGAACAGATCATCCCGAGCGCGCACGAGGTCGGAGAGCTTCTTGTACCCATGAAGCCGCGAATCGAAATCAGGCTGGATCTTCTGCAGGTAGCTGCCGAACGTGCCGAGGTGAGCCCAGCCCGAATCATCAGCAGATTTTTCCAGCGCTTCCATCAGAAAGTCGGTCGGAAACGCTGGGCGCTCCATCGTGCTTGCCGGCGCCGCAGCAGCCTCGGCCGCCTCGACGGCGGACGACGATGATCCGTTCGGCGATGCGGTGGGCTCGACCGCAGCGGCAGCCGGCTTGCGCAGCACTTCGGTGAAGATGAACTTGTGGCAGGCGTTGCGGAATGCCTCGGGGGTTTTCTGTTCGCCGAATCCATAAACCAGCAGCCCCTCTTCCCGCAGGCGCACGGCCAGACCGGTGAAGTCGCTGTCGCTGGTGACGAGACAGTAGCCATCGAAGCGGCGCGTGTACAGCAGATCCATCGCGTCGATGATCATGGTGCTGTCGGTGGCATTCTTGCCTGTGGTGTAGGCGAACTGCTGCACCGGCTTGATCGAGTAACGATTCAGGACCTTCTTCCACGATGCGCTGTTGGGCGAGGTGAAATCGCCGTAGATCCGCCGGACGGTGGCTTCGCCGAAGCGGGCGACTTCTTCGAGCAGGCCCTCGATGACCCCGGCCTGGGCGTTATCGGCATCGATCAACACGGCGAGACGCTTGGCCGGCTCTTCCGCCTCGACCCGGACGACTGTTTTCGACTGCATGGCGAGCCTATCGAGTTCGACTATGCGTCGAGTATAGGCGGCGCTGTGTGGCGTGAACTGCGGCGTAGGTCACGGCGATGGCGCCTACCTCCCTACCCACCCGCCACACACCGGGAACACCTGGCCGACGAAGCAGTCGGCCGCGGTGCTGCAGAGATAGGCGGCGAACAGCGCATCCTCGCGCGCCGACACCAGGCGGCCCAGCGGCACTTCGCGCGCGAGTCGTTCCTGAAAGCGCGGGTTCGCCTGCACGTCGGCAGGGAAATAGGTCGGGTTGTCGACGAAGTTCTGCGCGACGGCATTGACCTGCACGTTGTGCGGCGCCAGTTCCACCCCGATCGCCTGCACATAGGCCAGCTGCGCCCCGCGTGCAGCGCTGTAGGTAGAGGCGCGCTTCATGCCACGCAGTGCGGCGGCGCTGCCCATCACCAGGATCTTGCCCGCGCGGCGCGCGATCATGGCGGGCGCGGCGGCGCGCATCAGGCGTGGCAGCGGATCCACCAGCGCGGCGAAGACGTCGCGCCATTCGCCATCGGTGACGTCGAGCGCCGCCGTCGAGGGGGCCTTGATGGCGAGGTTGGCGACCAGGACGTCGATATGTCCGGCCGCTTCGACGGTTCGCTCGGCGGCATTGGCCTCGACGAGTTCATCGGCGCTGGCGATCACCTCGGCACCCTGCTCGGCGAAAACTTCACACAATACGGGACCCATGAAGGCGGTCGCCTGGGTGATGAGGACGCGCTTGCCGGCCAGTGCCTTTTCCATGATCCGTTTCCCCCGCTTGTTTGCAGCGCGCGGGCATGCGGGCTGCGGTTTTTTGTTTATAGCAGGTGGGGGCGGGGGGCTGGAGAGGGCGGCGCGTTCGGGGGTGGAAGTTCGCGGCTGCCGCCGCTCCTACATGGGAACGCCGCGCTTGGGGCCATGTAGGAGCGGCGGAAGCCGCGATTTTTTCCGCAACCCCGCAAGGCGCAGCGCGGCAGGACCGCTGTCGATGCGATTGCCCTGCGTCCACGCCACGCGTTCATGCAGATCCCCCGTACGCGAACCGACGCGCGTTCAGCGCCCATCCCCCAAGGGGCCATCGGGCTCCGCGCGCCGCCCTTCGTCCATGCGCCGGATCGCCGCCTCACCCTGGCGGGCGAGGCCGGCGAGGCGGTCGATCTGGGCATCGAGCTTGGGCAGGGCCTCGCGGCGGTAGCGCGAGAGGTCGTCGATGGCGCCGAGCACGTCGCCGAAGGCCTGCTCGAGACGGCCCATGTCGAGCATGGACGAGGACGCGCGGGTCTGGATGTCCACGCCCTGGGTGCGCAGGGCCTGGGCAGTGCCGGCGATGAGCGCGGAGGTGGTCTCGTTGAGCGCGGCGACACGGTCGAGCACCAGGCGCTGGTTGGCCAGCCCGAGCGCGACGGTAACGGCGACGTTGAGCGCCGAGACGGTGACGTTGATCGCGCGGTCCACGCCGCGGATCAGCTCGCGGTTGTTGCGGATGACGACCTCGAGCGCGAGCACGCCCTGCTGGCTCACCGCGACCTGCTGTTGCAGGTCGACGATGCGCTGGCGCAGCGGGAAGAGGAGTTCTTCCTCGACGAAGGCGCGCCGCGGCGCGGGCAGGCTGGCGGAGGCAGCCTCGCGGACGAGGCGGCGGTCGATCATGCGGCCGAGTTCGACCTGGCGATCGAGCTGGGCAAGGATGGCGCGCAGCGATTGCTGGTCGTCGGCGAGGGTCAGGTTGTCGCGGCGCAGCATGTCGGCGCCGCCCTGCAGGTCGCGGATGATGGCGTCGAGTGCGTCCTGCGCCTTCTCGTATTTCTGGAAGTAGCGCTGCATCGGCTTGCCGACACCGGGGATGAAGGATAGCGCGCGCGACAGGCCCTCGCCGCTCAGCTTCTGGCGCGCAGGGTCGAGGTCCTGCATCTTGTCGCGCAGCGCGAGCAGGGCCTGCGCCACCGGTCCGCCCTCGTCGCCCTGGTGGGCCAGCTTGCGGATCGGCGCCTGCAGCATCTCGCTGCGCCAGGCGGCCTGGCGCAGCAGCTCGATGCCCATGGTGTCGACCGCCTCGCGCTGGCGCTGCAGGGCCTCCTCGCCGGCGGCGAGCGCGTCGCGCACGAAGGCGTCGGCCACGGGGGCGAGCTGGGGGTCTTCGGGCGGATGTTCGGTTGACTCCTCGGGCTGCGGGGACAGGACTTCGCGCGCGATGTCCTCGATCGGCGGCAGCGACAGGCCGGAGCGCGGGCGGGCGCTGCCGGCGGACGGGCCGCTGCCGCCCTGCTCGCCTGCGGGGGACTGGAACACGGGGTCGAGAAGAGACAGCAGCGGC